>CAYQCZ010000292.1:0-5940 GCA_964415955.1 uncultured Verrucomicrobiota bacterium
ATGACCTACATGGAAGTGCGGTTCCTCATCGACGACCTGAAGCTTGCACTGAAAGACCCGCCCGCACCCAAGCAGCCGCCTGCTGCGCAGCCGCCCGAGCAGGCACAACCCGAGCCCGAGCCCGACATGGAAACACTGCCGCCCGAGCCTGCGGAGGATGATTTGGGGGATGGAATGGATGCCGCCCCTCCCGCAGGCGAAGGCAGGGTGAAAGTCGAGGTGGACCGCATCGCGCGACCCGGCGCAGTGGTCAGCGGCAACGTGACCTTCAGCGACGGCAAATCGGCTCAATGGTATCTGGACCAGTTCGGCCGGTTGGGGCTGGTGGCCAAGGAGGAGGGGTATCAGCCATCACAGGCGGATGTGATGCAGTTCCAGCGCGGTCTCCAGGACGAACTGGCAAAGATGGGTTTCTGAGCAAACCCGGTTTCCGCCTCAGAACTGCTGCAGGAATCGGATGTCGTTCGCGTAGAAAAGGCGGATGTCATTGATCCCGTAGCGGATCATCGCAATGCGCTCGATGCCGAAGCCAAAAGCCCAGCCGGTCCAGACCTCCGGATCGTAGCCGGCGATCTCCAGCCATTCCTTGCCCATCTTGCGCGTCAGTGCGCTGCTGAAATCGATCTCAAAACTTGGCTCCGTGTAGCTGAAGTAATGCGGCCGGAATCGTATCCGCACGTCATCCCCCAGCAATTCCTTGAACACAAACTCCACCGTGCCCTTGAGGTCGCCCACGGTGACACCCTTGTCCACGTAAAGGCCCTCGATCTGCTGAAACGTCGGATTGTGCGTCGCATCCGCGTTGTCACGTCGATACACGCGGCCGGGCACGATGATCCGCACTGGCGGCGGCTGCTTCTCCATGACCCTGATTTGCACCGATGACGTGTGCGTCCTCAGCAACGCGGTCCGACCACTCCTGTCGCCTGTGGCGGAAACATCCTGCAAATAAAACGTGTCCTGCATGTCACGCGCCGGGTGATCCGCAGGCGTGTTCAACGCATCGAAGCAATGGTAGTCATCCTCGATTTCCGGACCATCGGCGACCGCGAATCCAATCTTGCGAAAACTCCTCACAATGTCATCCGTCACCTGTGTCAACGGATGCAGATGGCCGAGGCGACGACGACGTCCGGGCAGTGTGAAATCCGTGGGCGTCTTGGGGGCGGCCGCCAGCAGTTCCAGTTCCTCCCGGCGCGAGGCGAGCGCCTCCTCCAGTTCGGTCTTGGCCTGGTTGATGAGTTTTCCCGCCGAGGGGCGCTCCTCCTTCGTCAGCGATCCCATCTGCTTCATCAAGGCCGTAAACTTCCCATGGGGCCCAACCCATGCGCCCTTGGCCTGTTCAAGCGCCTGCACATCGCCGGCACCACGCAGTTCGGCCAGGGCCGACTGTTTCATCGGTTCGATATCGTTCAGGAAGGACATGGGCGTGGAGATTAGAAACGCGTGGGGATGCGGCCAATGAAAAACAGGCGGCCGGAGCCGCCTGTCGCAAAAACTGCATTGAGATGGCCGGGTCTCAGGCCTTGGCCGTCGCGGCGGCGGCCTTCGCCTTGAGCGCTTCCTGGGCCACCTTGATCAATTCAGCAAAACCGGCCGTGTCCTGCGCGGCGATGTCCGCCAGCACCTTGCGGTCCAGGCCGACATTGGCGGCCTTCAACCCTTCCATGAAGCGGCTGTAGGTCATCCCGGCGGCGCGGGCGGCGGCATTGATGCGGATCTGCCAGAGATAGCGGAACTCGCGCTTCTTGCGGCGGCGGTCACGGTAGGCGTATTGGAGACCGTGCAGGACGGCGTCCTTGGCATACCGGAAAAGCTTCGAGCGGCGCATCCGGTAGCCTTTGGCGGCTAGCAGCATCCGCTTGCGGCGGCGACGTGAGGCGGGGGCGTTGGTAACTCGCATGGGATTTCAGTCGTTGGACGTTTGGAGATTGGATCAACCGCGGCGGCTGAAGGGCAGGCTGTCGAGAATGCGGTGGGCATCCGTGGGGCCGACCTCCACCGATGAATTCAGCGAGCGGCGGCGCTTGGGGCTCTTGTGCTGGAGCAGGTGGCGGCGTCCAGAGCGTGAACGCATGACCTTCCCGGTGGCCGTGATCTTGAATCGCTTGGCCACGGATTTCTTTGTCTTGATGCCTTTGGGTCGTCGCATAACTTCGGTTTCCCGTTAAAAAGAGCGCGCACTATAGGCATCGCCCATGGGCACCGCAAGGGGAATTTGGACACAATTTCAGCTTGTGGAACACACCCGGGGATGGCCCACCCGCTCATCAACAAAATCCCTGCCAGCCAGGGCCCCGGATGTTGTGAATTGCTCCCGTCCGAAGATCAACAGTCGATCTTCGGCAAGCCTGCGGGGAGGCCGGGACGGATGGACTCGCCCGCCGCCTCTCGGACGCCGCGTCCTCCCGGCGTCCCCCCTTCAATGCGCCCGCCTTTCAGATTCTTTGCTCCACGCGGGGCTGCGGGGCATCCTCTCCACGGACCCACTCAAACGGGTTCGGTTGCCCTTCAAAGCGGCCTGTTTCTGGCCGGTGGAATTTCTCAAAGCAGCCGTTGACAAGACTGCCTGTTCAGTTACCGTGTCGGCCTTTGATTTTCGGAAACGACTATGGCAAACACCAAATCAGCCCAGCGCCGAGTGCGCAGCAACGCCCGCAAGACGGCACGCAATCTTGCCGCCAAATCCCGCCTCAAGACCCTTGAGAGAAACTATCTTGGGATCGTCGGTTCGGGCAAGAAGGAGGACGCCGCCGCCGCGCTCAGCGCCGTGACCGCCGCCTTGGACAAGGCCGGCAAAACCGGCCTGCTGCACCGCCGCACGGTGGACCGCAAAAAGTCCCGACTGGCGCTCAAACTGGCCGCCGCCAAGTAATCCGTTCTCCATTCAAGCTGACGCCCTGCCACAGGCAGGGCGTTTTGCTTTTGCGGGCCAGGTGGCCGCCGTCGCCTGCCGCCTGGATCGCATGGTTTCGAACCTGCCGGACGCCAGGAGGCTTTCCTGCGCGGCCGCCGTCGGATACCATGGCGGCATGGAACCGCTCGAACAGAGGGCCGCCGCCGTGCTGCAAAACCTGCTTCCCCGCAGGGGGTCGTCGCGGTTGCTGGTTGCGGCCTCGGGCGGTGTCGATTCCATGGCGCTTCTGGAACTGCTTCACCGTCTTTCCGGAGACCACCTGCTCAAGCTGGTGGTCGGCCATTTCAACCATCAACTGCGCGGGCGGCAGAGCGGCGCCGATGAAAGGCTGGTGCGGACGACCGCGCGCCGGATGGGATTGGAGTGTGTCACCGGCCGGGGTGACGTGCGGCAGCATGCCCGCCAACAGGGCGTGTCCATCGAGATGGCTGCGCGTGAGCTGAGGCATGCATTCCTCGCAGAGGCCGCCCGGAGGCATCGCGCGACGTGGGTGGTTCTGGCGCATCACGCAGATGACCAGGCGGAGACGTTTTTCCTCAATGCCTTGAGAGGATGTGGCGGAGGCGCAGTGGCTGGCATGAAGGCGGACGCCCCTTCGCCGTGGGGCGGAGGTGTCCGGTTGCTGCGCCCGCTGTTGTGCGAAACCAAGGCGGCGTTGATCGATTACGCGACTGTCTGCGGGATTCGTCACCGGGAGGACGCCTCCAACGGCGATCCCTCCATGCTGCGCAACCGCGTGCGAATCCACCTCATCCAGCCCATCGCACGCCACCTTGGTGCCGGGGCCATCAGACCGCTGCTGCAAAGCATGGAGATTATTGGCACGGAGGCGGATTGCGTCATGGGGATGGCAAAGGTCTGGCTGGAGTCCGGTCGGACGGCCACGGTGTTCGACGCATTGCACCCCGCTGTGCAACGGCAGGTGGTGCGGATTCAATTGATCGCGCTCGGTGTCGAACCGGCATTTGATCTCATCGAGAAGCTTCGCCATGCACCCGGCACCAAGGTGTCTGCCGGACCGGACTGCGTGGTGTTCGACGCATCACTGGGCAGGGTGTCAAAGGCCGTCGCGGGACTGCCGCAGTTTCAGGGCGCGGCATTGCCGGTGAAGCTGGGGCGGTCCGGCCAGGTGGAGTTTGGTGCGCTGACGATCCAGTGGCAGCGCAAACGCTTCGACGGATCGAGCCAGACGGCTGCCTTCATTCCCGACCGGGAGCATTTCGATGCGGACGTCATCGGGCGAAACGTGGTTCTGCGTCACTGGCAGCCGGGGGATCGATTTCAACCCACGGGCATGAAGCAGTCGGTCAAGCTCCAGGATTTGCTGGTAAACGCCCGCATTCCAGCGGAACAACGCCGATCACTGGTCGTGGCCCTGGCCGAAGATGGCCGCCTCTTCTGGGTGCAGGGGTTGCGCATGTCGGAACCGTTCAAGCTGACATCCTCCACCCGGCGGGTGCTGGTGTGGGCGTGGGCGCGGAGGGATTGAGGAACCTGCAGGCCGCCGGACTGCCGTTCATGGGCGGGCTTTGGGTTTGACCCGTCCGCGCATTCATGGTGTTTTGGCCGCACGTTCCCTTAACCGCACCGGTCATGGCACAACAACCCGCACCCGCTTCCCCGCAGCGCTGGTATTCCGGCGTCACGAACTACCAGTGGCTTGTCCTGCTGATCGCCTCGCTCGGCTGGGTGTTTGATGTGTTCGAGGGGCAGATCTTTGTGGCCAGCATGAACGACGCCATGCCGCAACTGCTGGGAGACGTGACGGCGGACGACCCCAGGGTGGCGCAGTGGAACAACTATTCCTTCGCGTCATTCCTCCTGGGCGGAGCGTTTGGGGGCGTGCTGTTTGGCGTGATGAGCGACCGCATCGGACGCTCGAAGACGATGATCCTGACCATCCTGTTTTACTCGGTGTTCACATGCGTGACGGCATTGGCCACTGCGCCCTGGCACATGGTCGTGTTGAGGTTCCTCGTGGCAATGGGTGTGGGCGGCGAATGGGCCGTGGCCAGCGCCATGGTGGCGGAGGTGATGCCCAGGCACGCGCGTCCGGTGATGAGTTCCATCTTCCACGCGTCGAGCGTGCTGGGCACGTTGCTGGCTTCCGCAGTGGGCTACTTCATCCTCGCCGCAAGACCCTGGGGCGACAACACCTGGAAGCTGGGCTTCCTGCTGGGGGTGGTGCCTGCGCTGCTGACGCTGTGGATTCGCTGGAAGCTGCGTGAACCGGAGCAATGGGAGAAGGCGCAGGTCCGCGCGAGGGAGGACAGCTCGCAGGCGGTCGGGCGCATTTCTGATTTGTTCACGCCGCAGAACATCCGGGGAACCATCGTGGGGGTCGGCCTGGCCACCATCGGACTGGTGACCTTCTGGGGCTGCCACATCTATGGCAAGAACGCGCTGCTGCGCCATGCGCAGGCACAGGCGTTGAAGACCGAGAACATTGCCGCCAGCGCCCCCAAAGCGGAGAAGGCGGCCGCGTTCAAGAAACACGGCGAGGCCATCAAGAAGGCGGAGATGACCAGCATGACCTTGAACACCATCGGCGGCGGTTTGGGGCTGGTGCTGTTCGGGACCATCTCCAACCGCCTGGGACGGCGCGGGGCCTTCATTTTTTACCATGCCGGGGCGTTTGTCATGGCATTGGTGATGTTCAAGGTGCTCATACCGGGCGGTGCCTCAGCTGCGGTGCTGGCCGTGGCATTGCCTGTGTTCGGTTTTCTCACGCTGGGCATGCACGCAGGATACGCGGTCTATTTCCCGGAGCTGTATCCCACCAAACTGAGGGGCACCGGCACGGGCTTTTGCTTCAACATGGGACGGGTGGGGTCGGCGGCCTATCTTTACATCGTCGCCACAATGAAATGGCAGCCCGACCAGGCGGCGCTCTACATGGCACCGGTGTTCGCCCTGGGCATTGTGTTCGCGTTGATGGGACGCGAGACCCGTGGGGACGAACTGCCGGATTAGGGAGCCGCTGAATAAAGGGGGGTTTTCAGATTTGGGTGATGGAATGGCGG
>CAYQCZ010000293.1:0-5937 GCA_964415955.1 uncultured Verrucomicrobiota bacterium
GAACACGATTGTGATTCTCTGGGGCGACCACGGCTGGCACCTCGGCGATCACGGCATCTGGTGCAAGCACACGAACTACGAGCAGGCCGCGCGGATTCCGCTGCTGGTCGCTGGTCCCGGAGTGAAACGCGGTGCCGCAACGCCCGCACTGGTCGAGACAGCGGATGTGTATCCCACGCTCGCGGAACTTGCCGGACTGCCCATGCCCAAGGGGCTTGATGGACGCAGCTTTGCCGCGACACTGCGCGATCCGAAGACGCCGCATCGCGACCATGTGATCCATGTGTATCCACGCAGCCGGCCGGGAGACGGAAACATTCTCGGGCGCGCCATCCGCACGGAGCGGTATCGCCTCGTCGAATGGAAGAAGCCCGGTGCGTCACCGGACACGGCGGAGTTTGAACTCTACGATTACCAGGCCGACCCGCTGGAGATGAAGAACCACGCCGCCGACCAGCCGGAAGTCGTCGCGCAACTCCGCGCGCTGCTGGCGAAACATCCCGAGGCGAAACCGCAGTTCACCGAGAAATCCGCCGCCGCGAGCAGCAGCAAGAAGTCAGGTGGAAAGAAGAAACAGTGAGGCGACGAATGAAGCTCAAAGTTCAAAGCCCAAAGCTCAAGGGAAGCGCCAGTGCGAAATGTCGAATGACGAACGACGAAGCGCGAATAGCGAATTCGGACTTCGAAGCTCGTCATTCCTTCGTCATTCGACTTTCGTCATTCGTCCTTGCGCTGCTGCTGGGCCTCGTCTGTATCACCGCTGTCGGCGCTGCGCCCGCGCATCCCAACATCATCATGGTGTTCATCGACGACATGGGCTGGGGGGACTTCTCCTGCTTCGGAAACCAGGACGCGAAGACTCCGAACGTGGACCGCCTTGCCGCCGAGGGACTGCGCTTCGAGCAGTTCTACGTGAACTACCCGATCTGCTCGCCGTCGCGCTGCGCGCTCACCACCGGCCAGTATCCGCAGCGCTGGCGCATCACCTCCTTCCTCAACAACCGCGCTGACAATAACCGTCGCGGTGTCGCGCAATGGCTCGATCCCAAGGCGCCGACGTTGCCGCGCATCCTGAAGCAGGCGGGCTACGCGACCGGGCATTTCGGCAAATGGCACCTCGGCGGCCAGCGCGACGTGGATGACGCGCCGCCGATCAGCGACTATGGCTTTGACGAAACCCTCACCAACTTTGAAGGCATGGGCGCGAAGCTCCTGCCGATGACGCTCAAGCCCGGCGACGTGGAGCCGGGCCGCATCTGGGGCGACGCCGAACGTCTCGGCGGTCCCGTCATCTGGATGCAGCGCAGCGAACTGACCGGTGGCTTCGTCAACGCCGCCGTGCCATTCATCAAGAGCGCCACCGCCGCCGGGAAACCGTTCTACGTGAACCTCTGGCCGGATGATGTCCACGGTCCCTACTGGCCGCCGGTCGCGAAGTGGGGCGATGGCAGCAAGCGCCGGCTCTACCTGTCCGTGCTGGAGGAAATGGACCGCCAGTTCGGCCTGCTCTTCGACCACATCCGCAACACGCCCGCGTTGCGCGACAACACGCTCGTCCTCATCTGTTCCGACAACGGCCCGGATGTCGGCGCGGGCAGTGCGGGCCCGTTCCGTGGCACCAAGGCGACGCTCTATGAAGGCGGCGTGCGTTCGCCGCTCGTCGTGTGGGGACCGGGCTTGATCGCGAAAGACAAGGCGGGCACGAAGAACGACACCTCCGTCTTCGCCGCGTTCGACCTCGCGCCGTCGCTGCTCGCCATCGCGGGCGTTTCGCAACCGGCCGAGGTGAAGTTCGATGGCGAGAATCTTGCGCCTGTGCTGCTCGGAAAAAGCACCGCGTCCCGTAGCGCGCCGATTTTCTGGAGGCGTCCGCCCGACCGCAAGACGGCCTACGGCTCCGGCCCGTTGCCCGACCTCTCCGTGCGCGACGGCGATTGGAAACTGCTCTGCGACTACGACGGCTCGAAGCCCGAACTCTACAACCTCGCCAGCGATCCCGGCGAGGCCACCAATCTTGCCGCCAAAAATCCCGCCGTCGTCACCCGCCTCACCCAAGCCGTGCTCGCATGGAATCAAACGATGCCGCAGGACAATGGTGCGAAGCTGGGCGTTGAGGACACTTCGGTGCCCAAGAAGGCGTCCAAGAAAAAGGGAACCTCGAAGTGATGCTGCTCCGTCTCATCCTGCTGTCGTCCCTGGTCGTTCTTTTCAGCCATCTCCACGCCGCGCCACGTCCCAACGTCCTCTTCATTGCGGTGGATGATCTCAACGACTGGATTGGCTGTCTTGGTGGGCATCCGCAGACAAAGACGCCGAACTTCGACCGGCTCGCATCAAGCGGTGTGTTGTTTCGCAACGCGTATTGTCCAGCGTCGTCGTGCAATCCATCGCGCACCGCGATCTTCAGTGGGCTGCCGCCGCATCGCTCTGGCTTGTATCAGAATCTTCAGAAGATGCGCGAGGTGATGCCACAGGCGGAACTGCTGCCGCGCTACTTCTCGCGTCACGGCTACTGGTCCGCCGGTTCCGGCAAGCTGTTGCACTACATCATCGATCCACCCAGTTGGGATGAGTATTTCCCCGAGAAGCAGAAGGACAATCCGTTCCCGCGCACGTTCTATCCGGAGAAGCGTCCGGTGAATCTGCCGCGCGCGGGCACCTGGCAATACGTCGAGACGGACTGGGCCGCGCTCGATGTAACCGACGAGCAGTTCGGCGGCGACTGGCTGGTCTCGAAGTGGATCGGTGAACAGCTTCAGCGCACGCATGACAAACCGTTCTTCCTTGCGTGCGGCATCTACCGTCCCCACGAGCCGTGGTTCGTGCCGAAGCAATACTTCGAGCCGTTTCCGCTGGAATCCATCCAGGTCGGGCCGGGTTACAAGGCGGACGATCTCGAAGACGTTCCGCCCGCCGGCCAGCGCATCGCGCGCAACCGCTACTTCGCGCATATCCAGGAGCAGAAACAGTGGAAGAAGGGCATCCAGGCCTATCTGGCCTCGATTCATTTTGCCGACGCGATGCTCGGCCGTGTGCTGGATGCGCTGGAGAAAAGCCCCAACCGCGACAACACCATCGTCGTGCTCTGGAGCGATCACGGCTGGCATCTCGGCGAGAAGGAGCACTGGCAGAAATACACCGGCTGGCGCATCGGTGCGCGCGTGCCGCTGATGATTCGCGTGCCCAAGGGCGCTACCGGTCTTCCCGACGGCACGCACGCAGGATCGGTCTGCGACCGGCCTGTGAGCCTGGTGGATTTGTTCGGCACGTTGACCGACCTGTGCGGCCTGCCCGCCAAGCCGGACATCCACAGCCGCAGCCTCACACCACTGCTAAGGGATCCTTCCGCAGACTGGCCGCACGCGGTGATCACGCATTTGGATCAGCCGGAGAACTTCGCCATCAGCACCGAGCGCTGGCGCTACATCCATTACCGCGGCGATGAAGAGGAGCTTTACGACATTGAAACCGATCCGCACGAATGGTCCAATCTCGCCGCGAAACCGGAGCACGCCGCCAAGCTGGCGGAGATGCGCGCCCTCGTGCCGGAGCCGATTGTTCCAGTCCATGAATCGCAGCCCGGCATCAATGCGTTCAAGGCGGAGGTTGACCTCACTCCTGTGAAAGCGGCCGTCCCTCCGCCATCAAAGGTTTCCTCCACGCGCGTTGCCCTGTTGATTCAAAACCAGACGCAGAACGCCATCCAGCTCGTGTGGCTTGATGACGCAGGGAAGCGTCATGACTACGGCAAGGTTGCCGGGGCCAGCCGCCGCCTGATGCAAACCTTCACCGGTCACACCTGGCTGCTGGTGGGCGAGGACGGCAGGGACATCGGGCATGTTGTCACGCCAGACAAGCCCGCGCGCGTGGTGGTGCAGTAGCGCCACATCGGAGCGTGGCTTTGAATAAAGTGTTGGCCTTGGGAAAGGTCACTTGCCGTCACCCAGCACTTCCAGAACCCACTTCTGATTGTCCAGATACCAGCGCACGGTTTCGCGGATGCCGCTTTCAAAGGTGTGTGCCGGCGTCCAGCCCAGTGCATCCTTGATCTTGGTGGCGTCGATGGCGTAGCGGCGGTCATGGCCGGGCCGATCTTTCACGAAGGTGATCAGTTTGCGGGAGTCACCGCCGGCTTCAGGCTTCATCTCGTCGATCAGATCGCAGATCAACTGGACGATGTGGATGTTCGCCCATTCGTTGTGACCACCGATGTTGTAAGTCTCGCCGGTGACTCCGCGCGTCAGCACCTGCCAGAGCGCTTCGGCGTGGTCCTGCACAAAGAGCCAGTCGCGCACGTTCATGCCGTCGCCATAGACGGGGATCGCCTTCCGATTGAGCACATTCTGGATCACGACAGGTATCAGCTTCTCCGGAAACTGGAACGGGCCGTAGTTGTTCGAGCAGTTCGTGATGACCGTGTTAAGGCCGTAAGTGTGATTATAGGCGCGCACCAGCATGTCGCTCGAAGCCTTGCTGGCGGAGTAGGGCGAATTCGGCGCGTAAGGCGTGGCTTCTGTGAAGTAACCCGTCTCACCCAGACTGCCGTAAACTTCGTCCGTTGAAACGTGATGAAAGCGATGCGCCGCGTCCTGCTTCCAGCACTCACGACATGCCTCCAGCAAATGGAACGTGCCGACAACATTGGTGTGGATGAAATCACCCGGACCCGAGATCGAACGGTCCACGTGGGATTCGGCGGCGAGATGCATCACATGCGTGATGTCATGTTTGCGCACAACGTCCAGTGTCGCGGTCTTGTCGCGCAGGTCCACCTTCTCGAACGCATATTTGGGATGGCCTGAGACGGCGGTCAGGTTGGCCAGATGTCCTGCATAAGTGAGGCAGTCCAGATTGACCAGGCGTGTGACCTCCGGCCGGTCGATGATGTGCTGGATCACGTTGGAGCCGATGAAGCCCGCGCCGCCTGTGATGAGAAGATTCATATTGAACAACAAAGACGCAAAGGCGCTAAGTGCGGTTGAGGTTGAGAACGCGTTGAATGCCGTCCTTGATCAGCACTTCATTGAAGTTGACCAACAAGCCGAGCGGGAAGCGCATCAACTTCAGGTAGGTGATGAGCTGCGCCTTGTGAACTGGCAACAAGCGTTCGACCGCCTTCAATTCAAGAAGGAGTTTCTGCTCCATCACCACGTCAGCGCGAAATCCGACTTCGATGCGCCTGCCCTTGTAGTTCAAAGGAACCGGCAGTTCCAACTGATGACGCACGCCCCGGAGCGTCAGTTCGTGGGCGAAGCAGGCTTGATAGGCGCCTTCCAGCAGGCCCGGTCCAAGTTCGGTATGCACAGCAAAGGCAGCGTGCACGGCCAGGGTGGCAAGGGCCTCAACGTCCGGCGGGATGATGACTCTGTTCATGTCGTGCGCCTTTCATTCGTAGGTTTTCCTGAATTGAACAGCAAAGACACGAAGACGCGAAGAGGAAAGGCATCCGATTGAAAACCGGTTCACCACCGCCCGCCTCTGGCATTATGCAGCTCTGCTTTGCGCCCTTGCGCCTTTGTTGTTCACCCTTCCATTTTCCAGTTCTTGAGTGCGTCCTCCAGTGCTTCTTCGACCGGGCGCATCTTCACACCGGTGGACAGCAGTTTTGACGTGTCGAGAACACAGTTGGAACGCGGTGTTTTAGCAGCCACCTTGTAGAACTCCTCATCGCTCTCCCAGAATTCAAACCTCCGGCCTGTCT
The DNA here is from genome assembly GCA_964415955.1 of uncultured Verrucomicrobiota bacterium. Lineage (GTDB taxonomy): Bacteria > Verrucomicrobiota > Verrucomicrobiia > Limisphaerales > CAYQCZ01 > CAYQCZ01. Next base: position 5,702 of record CAYQCZ010000293.1, read on the forward strand.
TCAACACCGCTTCGATCCGGCTTACCACCTGTCGAGTGGTGACGAAGCCCGGATTGGTCACGTTGTAGGTGCCAAACGGTGCGCGCATCTCCCACAGGTCCAGACACGCCCGCACGAAATCCACACGGTGCGAAATCGAGTTCACGTTGTCATAGACCTTCGGGTAGCGCTGGAGCTTGGTGAGATAGTTGCGCGGGTTGTCGATTTCATCGAACGGGATGCGCGGCCGCCAGATG
>CAYQCZ010000294.1:0-5913 GCA_964415955.1 uncultured Verrucomicrobiota bacterium
CATGTTCATCCCGATGTCCGCCTTTCCGCCCTCGTATGAGTTGAAGATTCTTTTTGGGGCCTTCGGGTCGCTGGGCGGCATGTTCTTCCTGAACCGCCTTCCGCGCTTCCATCATCCATTGCTCAATCACAAGCGCTTCACGGGCGTCTCCCACGACAAGTTTTACGTGGTCATCGAGTGTGATGATCCCAAGTATTCGGACAAAGAAACCCGCCAGTTGCTGGAATCGGCCGGCAGCCGTCACATCGAACTGGTGGCAGAGTAAATGCGCTACTTCCTGCTCATACTGTTTCTGACCTGCGCCGCCGTGGTGAGCGTGCTGGGTTTCCGCGGCGAGAAATTCACACGTCCGCCCCTGGAGTTGTTCCCTGACATGGACCGCCAGCCCAAGCTGCGGCCCCAGACCACCGCGGATTTCTTCGCGGATGGTCTCAGCAGCCGTCTGCCGGTGGAGGGCACGGTGGCCCGGGGTTCGGCCTACGAGGTCAACCCCTTCAACACGGGCAGGCTCCCCGCTGCGCCGGGAACGACAAATTTCGTGGCGATCGCCCCGGTCGATGTGACGATGAACGTGCTCAAGCGCGGGCGTGAGAAATACGACATCTATTGCGCCCCCTGCCACCACGAGACCGGGGATGGCAAGGGCATCACGGGCAAATATGGCATGGTGGGCATGGCGAATTTCCACGATCCACGGCTGGTCCAGATGCCGGATGGCGAGATGTTTGACACCATCACGCATGGCAAGAACAACATGGGTGGCTACGCCGCGAACATTGAGCCGGCCGACCGGTGGGCGGTGGTGGCCTACGTGCGGGCGCTCCAGCGCAGCCGGTTGGCTGAGATCAACGACGTCCCGCAGGATCAGCGCGATGCGCTGGTGAAATAATTTATGGGCTCGCACACAGACACATCCAAGGCGGCGACACTGGACCTGTCCAGATGGCGCAAGCTGCCCGGACAGTTCATGGTGGCGGGTGGTGCGGTTCTGTTGCTGGGCATCATCCTTGATTTTCGCAATGAAACCCGCACGACGCTGTATTCGTATCTGACGTCGTTCATGTTCTTCCTGAGCATCGGGCTGGGCGCGCTGTTCCTCGTCCTGCTGCATCATTTGTTCGATGCGATGTGGTCGGTGCCGATCCGTCGCTACGTCGAGCATCTCTCCTGCAACCTTTTCCCCAGAATGCTGGTGCTGTTCATTCCCATCGGCGTGTTTGCCTCCTTCATTTATCCATGGATGAACATGGAGCTTCATCAGGCAGGCGATCATGCGCTCCATGCAAAGCATGGTTACCTGAACATGTGGTTCTGGTATCTGCGCGTGGCGCTCATTTTCGCTGCATGGGGATGGCTGACGCACAGGCTGCGCTACTGGTCGCTCCAGCAGGACACGGCCACGGCCACCACCAGCGCGGAGGGCAAGATGGTCTTCATCGAGCCTCTGCTGGCCAGGCTGTCCTCCGGGTTGCTGGGGCACAAGGTGGAAAAGAATGTTCCCGTGCTGGCCACCAAGATGATGCGCATCCACGCGGGCTACGGCATCATTCTGTTTGCCTTCTCGCTGACCGCAGCGGCGATCGACTGGGTCAAGAGCCTGGAACACCAGTGGTTCTCGACCATGTATGGCGTGTATTACTTCGCCGGTTCGGTGTGGACAACAGTGGCGACGGTTTACGCCTTGGGAATGTTGCTCAAGCATGCCGGTCCGCTCAAGGATGTGATGAGCAGCCGCCAGTTCCACGACTTGGGCACGTTGTTCTTCGCCTTCACCGTGTTCTACGCCTACATCGCCTTCTCCCAGTATTTTCTGATCTGGAACGCGGCCATTCCTGAGGAAACCTTCTGGTATATCAAACGCGAGGAGGGCTCGTGGTGGGATTTTGGCATGCTCATCATCTTCGGCCATTTCTTCATTCCGTTCCTGATGCTCCTGCGCATCGACCTGAAGCTGAAATGGGCATGGATGATCCCGATCTGCGGCTGGGCATGGCTCATGCACATCATCGACCTCATGTATAACATCCTGCCCGTCGCACCTGACATGGCTCACGGACCATCCGCGCTCGCGATTCTGATGATCCTCGGTGGGATGATGCTCATGGGCGGCTGGCTGGCAGATGGCTTCATCAAGTCCTTTGTGGCGCACCCGCCCTTTCCTCAGAAGGATCCCCGCATGGCGGAGACCATGGGTGTGTATATGCCGCCGGTTTCTGGAGCCGCAAAAGGAGGTGCCAAGTGAACAACGCCCCATCCTGCTGCAACTGCACAACGCGCGTCTGGTTGATCATTGGCCTGGTTCTTGCGCTGGTCTTGGGCGGCGCAATCACTGGAAGGCTTCTTAAGAAGCATCAGGGCAAGGGCCCCAGAACTGCCCGTGCCGAAGAGCGCGAGAAGAACATGACCGAGTATCAAGCGGCTTTGATCAAGGAAACCAGCGGCTATGGCGTGGTCAACAAGGACGCAGGCATCTACCGCATCCCGATTGACCGCGCGATGGAAATCGCCGCCCGTGAGTGGAAGAATCCCGGCCAGGCCCGCGCCCTTCTGACCAATCGCGTTGTGAAGGCCGTGCCACCGCCGCCACCTGCGGCCCCTGAACCCAAAAGCCAGTTCGAATAGACGGAGACAATTTGATTTGGATCGCGACATGAGTTCGACCAGTGACAAACAAGCCAGGCCGTTGCCAGCGTCCACGCAGGGGGCCTTGGATGCCTCCTGTCGTTGGCCCGTGATGGTTCTCTTCACCGGAGGAGCCGGATGGCTGGTGCTCAGCACCCTCCTCGGTTTTCTGGCGACCATGAAGTTCCACATGCCCGGAATGTTCGCGAACTGCCCGTTTTTCTCCTACGGCCGCCTAGTCGCCTCCTCGCAAAGCCTGCTGATCTATGGATTTGGAGTTTCCGTGGCCCTGGGCATCTGCCTGTGGCTGACCACCAGATTGAGCAAGACCCCGATGGTCGGAGGTGTGACGGCGATCATCGCCGCGCACGGGTGGCATACAGGCGTGCTGGTGATGTGGGTGACGCTCGCCATGGGCGGTCTGACAGGCCATGAGGGCTTCGAAGTGCCCAAGGCCTCGGCGTTGATTCTTCTGGTTTCTTATGTGGCGCTGGTGGTGCCCGTCCTCCGGACACTGGCCGCCCGCACGGACAAGCACATGGAGCCGGCACAATGGTTCGTCCTTGCCGCCCTCTTCTGGTTCGCCTGGATATTCGCCACGGCCAGCTACTTCATCCACTGGCAGCCGGTCAGGGGCATCATCCAGGTGGCTGTCCAATACTGGTATGGCCACAATCTGGTGTGGATTTTCTTCGGGTCCGTTGCCCTGGGTGTCATTCATCACCTCCTGCCTGTGTTTGCAGGCCGGGAGTTGTTCAGCCGTGAACTTGCGGCGTTCACCTTCTGGGTCAGCCTTCTCATTGGATCCCTGGGCGGCGTGCCCCACGGCGTGCCCCTTCCGGCATGGCTTTCCAGCGTCGGCGGCGTGTCGGCCGCACTGATGCTCATCCCGGTGGCTGCCACAGCCTACAACGCCTACATGACCCTGGGCGGGAATTTCGGGAAACTGGGCGAGGATGTGGTGAGGTCCTTTGTGATGCTTGGAGCGGGGCTTTATGTGGTCGCCGCCGTGGCTTCGGTCATGCATGCCATGCGGCCCTTCGGTGACATGGTGGGCCTGACCCTGTATGCGCCCGCACTGGCCAAGTTGATGCTGCACGGGTTCATCGGCATGACCTTCTTCGGCGCGGTGTTGATGATCGCGCCCGCCGTGGCAGGGGAGCCGCTGCCTGTCTCGAAGCTGGTGAAGATCCAGTTCATGGCAACCCTGTCGGGCAGCATGCTGCTGGTGATCGTGCTGGGAACAGGAGGCATCCTGACCGGTGCCTGGGGTCTGGATGGCCCGGGAGGGCGCACGCCTGAGGAAATCCTGATGGTCACCCGCCGCTTCCTGCAAATGTCGAGTCTTGGCGATCTGCTTCTCATCGCGGGGCATGCCTGCCTGCTGATCAATTTGAAGCTGCTCTGTTACCGGCTGTGCCGGGCGTGTTGCGCGTCTGGTTGCTGCGGTGATTCCCCTGTGGCGAAGACTGCGGAGGCAACGGCATGAACAACGCATTTCTCATCGTTCTGGGCGTCTTTTGTTCCTTTGGCGTGTCATGGTATGCCGTGGTGAAACAGGCCTACGTGCAGCTGGCAGACCAGCAGGAGGTCAAGATCGTGGGAAGCGAGCAGCGATATCCGGCCCCCAAGAGCGGTCTGGCAAAACAAGGGGCGGAAGTTTACCGGCAGGAGGGATGCTATTACTGCCACAGCCAGCGTGTGCGGGCGACAGGATACGCCTTCAATCTTTACATCGAAAAACTGCCCGAGGCCATTCCTGCCACGCCTGAATCGGAGACGCTCACAAACGAAGTGGTAAAGGCGATTTTGAAGATCAATCCGAAGATTTCGCCATCGGATGCGTTGAAGGCCATACGACGCGCGCCCCAGCGCATACATGCCGGCCTTGACGAGAATCGGGTGGTGGAGGCCAGACGCATGTTTGCCAGGCTGGGAGTCGCCAATGCTCTCGGCATCGAGGCGCTTCCCACCGGTCCGGACATCACGGCCCGTGTCGGCGTGCGTCCGAATGCGCCGGTGGATTATCTTCATGACTCCATTGTCATGCCGGGCAGCGTGCGCATCGGGCCTGACCTGACCAATGTGGGCAACCGCAAGCCGCTGGACCGATGGCATCTTCTGCATCTTTATTCGCCTTCGGCGATGAACCAGGACTCCAAGATGCCATCATATCCGTTCCTTTTTGAACAGAAGACGGAAGGTCATTATCCAAATCCCCATTCGCTGCGTGGAGGTGCCACCTTGGGGGTCGAGCTGGGCAAGGAACTGATTCCAAGCCTGCAAGCCCGTGCCCTGGCGGCTTATCTTGCCAGTCTGAGAATTGAGGCCAATCTGTTTGAGGCGCGGGCACCCCAGCCTGAGACGGAGCAGGGTGGCGAAGGCGAAGGTGGCGGTCAGCCGTAGCACAGGACGAACGGACATGAAGCAGGACTCTGAAAAAAAAGCAGGATCGGCGGTGGGTGGCGGCAGCAGCGCAGCGCATTCATCCACGCCCCTGCTGGTTTTGTTCGTGTTGCTGTCCCTGGGCGGCTACGCGAGCACGTATTACCTGGAGCGTTTTGGCGGTGGCTTCAACGCACAGGTTTCCGAGCCTTTCCCGGATGTGGCTTTCCTGAAGAAATACCCGCCCTACGGCATGCCCAGCGGTCCCATTGACCTCGGCAAGGTGGTCTATGAAAAGAACTGCGCCATCTGCCATCAGGGCACGGGCATGGGTTTGCCGGGGCAGTTTCCGCCGCTGGCGGGCTCGGAGTGGGTGCTGGCAGAGAAACCGGACCGCATCATCCGCATCGTGCTCAACGGACTCCAGGGCCCCATCGAGGTCAATGGCCAGCAATACAACGGCGCCATGTTCGCCTTCAAGGACATGCCTCTGACCGACGAGGACATTGCCAATGCCCTCAGCTACATTCGCGCGAGCTGGGGCAACAAGGCACCCATCGTGAAGGCGGACGAGGTCAAGGCCATCCGTGCCGAGGTCAAGGGACGCCCGGGCCCGTGGAGTTCCGCCGAGTTGCTGAGCATCCCCATTGATTGATGGGCGGAGTTGCCTTCCGTCTCATTCCCCAATCACCTTCACAAGCTTGCTGAACATTTGAAGCGATTCAGCCTGGTCGAGCAGCATATCTTCAATTGCTCAGGACAAATTCGGCGATCAAACGGTTCCTGTCCTTTGCCAGTGCGGTATTTTTGAACACGTGGCCCGCGTTGGCGTGGTAAACGGCCTTGACTGAAACACATCTTGCCGCCGACTTCGGCTCGAATTCCTGAACCCAGTCCACCGTTTTC
>CAYQCZ010000295.1:0-1343 GCA_964415955.1 uncultured Verrucomicrobiota bacterium
CTGGAACACCATGCCCACACGTTTGCGCAGTTCGATCACGTCCACCTCGGGGTTGTAGATGTCCTGGCCGCCGATGCGTGCGACGCCCTCGATGCGCACATTGTCGATGAGGTCGTTCATGCGGTTGAAACAGCGCAGGAACGTGGATTTGCCGCAGCCGGAAGGGCCGATGAAGGCGGTCACCTGGCGTTCTCCCATGGTGATGGAGATGTCCTTCAGCGCGTGGGTGCTGCCGTAGTAGAGGTTCAGGTTCTCGGCCTCAATCAAGGGGTTGCTGACACCCGGCTGGGTTGTCGGGCTGGACACGGTGACTCTGGCTGGAGCGGCGTTGGCCATGGTTCTGTTCAATGGGCGGTGCGCATTTTTGCGCGCATGTGGGCGCGCACGATGACGGCCACGAGGTTCATGGAAAGCGTCAGCAGAAGCAACGTCAGTGCGGTGGCAAACAGGATGGGCCGCGTGCGTTCAATGTCGGGCGATTGAGTCGAGAGCACGAATACATGGTAGCCGAGGTCCATGAACTGGTCCGTGGGCGCCTTGGGCAGGTCGCGCATGTAATACGCCGCACCGGTGAAAAGGATGGGCGCCACTTCGCCGCCTGCACGGCCCACCGCCAGGATGCCACCGGTGAGGATGCCGGGCATGGCCTGGGGCAGCACGATGCGCACGATGGTCTGAAGCTTGGTTGCGCCAAGGGCCAGGCTGGCCTCCCGCAGGCCGGGTGTGATGGAGCGCAGGGACTCCTCGGTGGCCACGATCACCAGGGGAAGCGTCATGACGGCAAGAGTCAGCGAAGCCCATAGGATGGCGGGTTTGCCCCAATGTGGCGTGGGTGAGCCGGCATCCAGCGCGCCACCGACAAAATTGATGAAGAATCCCAGTCCGAACAAACCGAACACGATGGACGGGACGCCGGCGAGGTTGTTGACCGCACCGCTGATCACGCGTGTGGTCCAGGAATTGGCCTGCGCGTATTCCGTGAGATACACCGCCGTGGTGACCCCGATGGGCACCACGAAGAGGGTCATCAACATCACGCGCAGGGATGTGCCGATGATCATCGGCAGCACGCCCGCCTTCTCCACGTCGAACATGTCCTGATCCGCGCTGCCCGTGAGAAACCTCCATGAAAAGGTGCTCCAGCCATGCCAGGCGATGTTGGCAACGATGACGAACAGGATCAGCAGGATGAACAGTGTGGCCAGCCCTGTGAGCCCGGTGAACAGGACAGAGGCCGGATCGCGTCTTCCCGAACGGAGGCTGGGAAACAGGGCCGGGGATGCTGACGTGGAATCACTCACGCCTTCCTCCCTTCGAGGCCGCCCTTGAGACGGTGCATGATG
>CAYQCZ010000295.1:1353-5907 GCA_964415955.1 uncultured Verrucomicrobiota bacterium
AAGCATCGCACCGATCAGGAACAAGATCCGGTAGTGATGCCCGCCGAAGACGGCCTCGGCCAGCTCGGCGGCGATGGTCGCGGTGATGCTGCGGGTGGAATCAAAGAGGCTCCACGACACGATGCTGGCGTTGCCGCTGGCCATCAGCACCACCATGGTTTCACCGATGGCCCGTCCGAAGCCCAGCACCACGGCGGCAAACACACCCGGAGCAGCGGCGGGCAGGACGACCTGCCATGCGGTCTGCCATCTGGAGGCGCCGAGAGCCAGCGCCGCCTGGCTGTAGCTGCGGGGCACGCTCGTAAGCGCATCTTCCGCAATGGAGAACACCACCGGGATGACGGCGATGCCGAGGGCGATGCCTGCCACAAAGGCATTGAGGCGCGAGTCATATTTGAAGACCCCCTGCAATACACTGGCCATGACAATCAATGCGAAGAAACCGAGCACCACGGAGGGAATGCCCGAGAGCATTTCGATGGCAGGCTTGAGCCATTCACGCAGGCGCACCGGGGCGAGTTGCGAAACATAAATCGCCGCCGCCAGCGCGATGGGCACACTGAACAAAAGCGCCACCACGGTGGTCTTGAGACTGCCGATGAACAAGGGCACAAGGTTGTATTTGTGCACACGCCCCACAGGCTGCCAGACGTAGCGGTCTTCGGGGCGGCTGTCGTCCCAGGCATGCGGCCCCAGCAGGTAGCGCCATTCGGTGGTGTTGATCTTGGCGTCCGGGGAGGCCGGGGTTTCCGCCGCCTCCTCAGCTTTCACCTCCATCAACACCTTCAGCGTCTCGCGGTCGATTTCCTTGAATTCCCTGTCGGTCAGTTGCAGGTAGGTCTTCAGCTGGTCCGGGCTCAGGGAATCCATCTGGGAAGGATCGATCACCTTGAAGGCGGTGGAACTGTCCACCTGGCCAAGCACCACGGGCAGGGCCTCGCGTCCCACGAAAACAAAGATCAGAAACACCATGATGATGGCCGACAGGGAGACCAGAAAGATGGCCTTCTCCGCCAGCCACTCGAACGGGTGCGCCTGATGACCACGCCGGATGCCCATCCAGCCGACGGTGCGTCTGCTCTTTGTGTGCTTCTGTGGCATCGGACTTGTATGTGCGGCGGCGCCGGGACTTGATGGTTGTCAGGACGGGCGATTAAACGCACACAGGCGGGAATGACAAGCAAAGGTCATTCCCGCCCGGAGAAGGCCGGCTCTGGCGGCCGTCATTTCCTCTCGGCGGCGGGAAGCGGGAAGTAGCCCACATCCTTCACCACCTTCTGGCCGTCGTCGGAGCGCATCCATTTCAAATAGGCGGCCACCTCGCCCTGGTCGATGGCGGGATTCACATAAACGTAGAGGTAACGCCAGATGGGATACTTCTGGGCCATCACGTTTTCCTCCGTTGGCTCGTAGGCGGGTGACGAGGCGTCCTTCCTGACCTTCACGGGCCTGACGCCTTCCGCGTAGGCGGCGCCACCGTAGCCGATGCCCTTGGGTTCCTTGGCCACGGCCTGGATCACGAGCGCCGTGCCGGACAACGGCTGGACGGTGGCGGAGAAATCCTTGCCTTCCAGCACGTGCTCCTTGAAGAACTCGTAGGTGCCGGAGCTGTTTTCACGGCTGTAAAGCACGATGCCCTCGTCGCGCCCGCCGACCTCCCTCCAGTTTTTGACCTGGCCGGTGAAAATGCCGGCGAGCTGGGCGACGGACAGTTCCTGAATGGGGTTGCTCTTGTGGACATAGACCGTGAGGCCGTCGAGGGCGACCTTGTATTCCGTGGGCCGCTTGCCACCGAAGGCCTTCACGCAGGCTGCTACTTCCCTGGCTTTGATGGAGCGCGAGGCGTTGGCGATGTCCGTGGACTTGGTCTGCAATGCGGCGAAGCCCGTGCCCGAGCCGCCTCCAGTGACCTGGATTTTGGTGGCGGGGTTTTTGCCCATGTAAATCTCGGCCCATTTCTGGCCCAGAATGACCATGGTGTCGGAGCCTTTGACCGTGATGGTCCCGGCTTTGGAACAAAGGGCGGATGTGCTCAGGACAACCGTGTGCAGAAGCAGCAGTGAGATTCGTTTCATGATCAGTCGCGTGATGGAGGCTGAAGGGTGATGGTGTCGTTCCGGTGTCGAAACGGTTAAGAATGAGCGTCTCTTGAGGTGATGCTTAGAAGTTCCACTGGAGCTGCATTCCGATGCGGCTGGCATCCTCGGTCTGTGCATAGGGGAACACGCGGGTGTTCGTGCGGCTGAAAATCTGCGTATACATCAGGGTCAGCTCCACTTCGGGCCATGGCGACCACTCCAGACCCAAATCCACCTCGTTGACATAGGAATCCGGCGCATTGGTGCCGAACTTCCGTCCGCCGTCATAAAAGTTCCACCTGGCAAATGGAAAAAACGATCCATAGCTGGTCTTTTGCAGGTAATTCACCATCACGTAGCCTCCATGGAGGAATTCCGATGTGACGGCGTTGAAGGCGCGGTTGAGCTGGGGCCCCTCACCCACGTTCCACTCGGCCTCCACGCCGAAGGGCTGGGGATACCACACTGCGGTGATGCCTGTGCGCCAGTCCTTGACACCATCCGGGGACATGGACGGCACGACGGCAGGCGCGCCGATGGCGGAGACGGGGGACGCAAAATTGCCATAGTAGGCGTTCAGGCCGATTTCAAAGTATTGTCCGCTTTTGAACAGGAAGGGATACGTCGCGCGTGCGATGACGTGTGGATCGCCATTTACATCGGAGCGGTTGGGCCCCTGGCCTGAATACCCGCCGATTGAGATCACACCGTAGTCCCCGGAGCCCTTGAGGCCCAGCTTGACGAGGTCACGGAACCGCTTTCTCACCTCGACGGGCGCCCACATGAAATACGCACCTATGTCGCGTTCACCTTCGGCAGCACTGTTGATGCCGTCAGGGCGCTCCATGGGGGCCCGGTTCTGGCTGGATTGAAGGTTCACCCAGCCGAAGGGGATTTTGCTCTGGCCGACCCGGAACCGGAATTCCTTGTCAGGGTCCACTGAGATGTCCGCATAAAGGTCTCTCATCTGAAGTCCGTAATCTCCTCCGCCTCCAACCGAGGCATTGAAATCCGACTGGGCATAGAGAAAGAGATGGTCCGTGATATCGCCACTGAAGATCATGCGGCCTCGTCGAATGAGGAAGGAGTCCGTCTCGCGCACACTGCGATCCGCAGGCACATCCACCGCAGGCCCGTTGTGTTCGAGCACGCGCGTGTAACGGGCCTGCACGTAACCACGAAGGCCGATCCGCTCATACCATTTGTCCTTGAGTGCGTTCCTGACAAGCGCCGGGGAAGTTCCGTCGGTCAACCCCTTCAATTCCGCAACCGTCTCCTTTTGTTTCTGCAAATCCGACTCCATCCGCTTGATGTCTCTCTCATCAGCCGCAAGCCGCTCTTCGAGCGCCGGACTTGCGGCGGGCTGGGGCTGGGGTTTTTCACTGACCTTCAACAGTTCCTGATACTCAACTTCAGAGATGGAACCGCGATCGCGGAGCACCTTGAGGAGCTTCAGGAGGGTTTCGTCCGCCGCCTGGAGCGTGGTGGCCAGTCCGATGACAGCGGCCAGAATGGCAATCCGCCTCATGGCTTGGAACGGGGGAAGGCCCAAACGACGGGGCCACTTTGGTTGGTTGTGCGCTTTGTGCATCCGTTACGGATGTGGACGCTGCGTCCGGCATGTTACGGAAAAATGCCGCCATTGTTACAAACAGGTTACGAAAACATGACACCCCCTGATGTGACACGGCGTCGGGGGGTGCCTGCCGGGGGATTACTCCAGAAGGGCGGCGGGGGCCACGTCGATCTTGTTGGCGATTTCCTTGGGAATGGGCACGCTCATCATGCCTTCCGGGCCGTGGGTGACGCATACGACCACTAGATGACCGCGGGCCACCTCCTCGGGTTGCGGCGCATTCTTCTTCCAGAAGCGGAAGACCAGCTTGAGTGTCTTGGTCCGCTTCTCAGCCACGAGCATGTGAATTTCCACCTCGTCCTCGAAACGCAGGGGTTTCTTGAAATCACATTCCGCATGCACGCGCGGCCAGCCGACAGGCGGGTCCATGTCACGGGCGACCACCGAAAAGCCGAGTGAACGGTAGAAGGCGTGCTCGGCGGTCTCCATGTATTTGAAGAAGTTGGAGTAGTGGACGATGCCGGCCATGTCCGTCTCGGAGAACTCCACGCGGCGGGTGATTTTGAATGTGCAGGCCATGTCAGGAGGTGGTTGGAAAGTTTTGGGATGCCGGTTTCAATCTCTTTTGACCGGAGACGCCGTTGTTGTCTGGTTTGGGCGCAGCACGCTTTGGATGGTTTCCATCAGGTTTGCCGCCATGTGCTTCACGCCGAAGTGCTCCTGCACGGCGCTGAATCCAGCTTCACCCAGGGCCTTGCAGCGTCTGGGATCGATCAGCAACTGCTCCAGCGTCTGGGCAAGCATCGCAGCATCGGCCGGTTCGTAAAGCAGGCCGCCGCCCGTGTCCTCCACCAATTCCGTGAAGGCGGCGGTGCGTGGCTGCACCACCGGCACGCCCGA
>CAYQCZ010000296.1:0-2309 GCA_964415955.1 uncultured Verrucomicrobiota bacterium
GCAATGTGACCCCGGGTGCGCTGGTGGAACTCCCGATCGGTCTCCGAGTGCCGGCTGATGCTTTCTTGGACGGGGTCGCGTTCAGGGTGACGATTGAAGGACTGGATGGTGCTCCGCCATTGACTGAAAGAGCGGCATTGGAGCCATCCCATAACATAATTCCGATTAGTAGTGAGATTCTCGCCACACGGCCCCTTGGCGAGGCAGTGTATTCCCGGTTAGTTCGCTACACCTCGGGGTCAAACCATCTTTCAAAGCTTCGTTTTCGCGTCCCCTCGAACGCAGCAGCGGGCCATCGATATCGTGTCCGGTTCGAATCCATCAGCGGCACCATTGGCGACTTGGGTGCCCGTCTGGAGGCGGGTTTGGAAACCGTTCGTGCAGAGGTGCGCGTCCTCGAACCTGTGACAACGGCTCCCGCCCTGGTTTCCGAGCAATGGATCCAGCGTTTCTTCCCCGGGCTGGATCCTGCGAGCGCAGATTTGTTTGCCGATCCGGATGGCGACGGTGTTCCAAACTGGATGGAATTCCTCGCAGGGACCGATCCGACGAAGGCCGGATCGAGGCTGGAGCTGGCTCCGCCCGAAACGCGCCTGAATGGAAGCGTGCGGGAGGCCGTGCTGAGGCTGCTCAGCGCGCCGGGCAAGGTGTATGTGCTGGAATGCACGGACAATCTTGCCTCGGAGAACTGGACGGTGATTGCCACGTTCACAGGTGACGGAAACCCAAAAGAGCTTGTCCAGGCGGTTGCTTCAGGTGGTGCAGCTTTTTATCGCGTAAGGGTGCTGCCGTGAGTCATGAGCATCGCATAAAACATTTTTTGCCATGAAAACGACGTTCAACATTTTGTTTCTGGCAGTCGTGCTGGCAACCCACGGGGCCTATGCCCAGTCGGTCGAGACGGTGCTGTCCAGCGGACTTGGTGAAGTCAGCGGCGTGGTGCTTGAGGCTTCAGGCGGCATTTATGCCACCGACACCTCCAACAACAGGCTGGTCAGGTTCAATCCCACCTCCGGGCAGTTGAGCGTGCTTGCGGGGGCAATTGGTGGCGAACGCGGCAGTGCCAGTTCCAGCGTCGGGACTGACGCCCGTTTCTATGATCTTCAAGGCCTCGCCCTAGGGCGCAACGGGCTGATCGTGGCGGACAGCGGAAACCATCTCATACGCCATGTGAGTTTCAGCGGAGCGGTCACCAACATTGCCGGTGATCCGGCCATTGCATCTCCCTACCTCGTCAACGGTGTCGGGATGGCCGCCAGGTTTCTCTACCCGGTCAGTGTTGCCGTGGCTGCGGACGGCAGCATCTATGTGGCCGATTTCGGAAACCACGCCATCCGCAGAATTGCTCCGGATGACACGGTCACCACCGTTGTGGCAGGACTGAACCAGCCCACTGCGGTTGCACTGGGTGACGGCGATGACCTCTGGGTGGCAGACCGGAGCAACCGGATTTTTCTCTACAGCACGGGCGGTGTGTTGCGTCATGCCGTAGGCTCTGGCGCGGCCGGGACCAACGATGCGCTCGCGGCATCGGCACGATTCAACAATCCACGTGGTCTGGCCTGGATGGGGGCCAGTGCGGGTCTGCTGGTGAGTGATTCGCTGAACCATTCGCTCCGGCGGGTTTTTACCAATGCGCAAAATCAGGTGGAAGTGGTGACCGTGGCGGGCAGGCCGGGTGTTTCCGGAATTGTGGATGGAGCCACAAATGCCGCCACCTTCAATGTGCCCGTGGGTTTGGTGGCCGATCCTGCCAACGGAGCCTATTTGATCGCGGATTTCAAAAACCGCGCGATTCGCCGGTTCCAGCAGACCACCCCTCTTCCAGCGGTTGGCAATCCGACCGTGGGCATCATTGAGTTGGTCACCAATTCCGTGGGCAGCGTCACCACACGCATTACTCCCGTGGTCAATGCCGTCTTCAACAATGACGTCGTCATCGGCGTCACCACTGAAACTGGCACCCAGACACTGTTCAGTTTCGGTGCGACACCCGGGAACGCCTTTGTGGACACGATTCCCGATCCGGGCCCCGGCAGTCCCACAGCCACTCGTTACCAAAGCGGCGATTTTCCGCGTCCGGATACGCTCATCAACCCGGTGCTTCCAGACTTGACGGTAAAGGCCATAGGCACCCAGAACGGCAGAAGGTCCAGTGCGGTGGTGAAGGGGCGGTTTCAATTCAAAACCGCCAGTCCGACCTTCGTGGGCAACAATGCGGTGTCGTTTTCATTCGCCAACGCCACCGCCGGCGCACAAATGTATTACACCACCAATGGCATGGACCCGACCAATGTGCCTTCAGCAGG
>CAYQCZ010000296.1:2319-5870 GCA_964415955.1 uncultured Verrucomicrobiota bacterium
CGGCGACAAGGCGCAAATCCAGCCCCGCAAGCCGTGGTGTTTGGGCCAATTCCGGCAGGTCAGACGGTTTCCCATCCCCTGGGTGGGACGCTCACCAACCTGCTGGTGAAAGTGCGGGCATTCCGGGAGAACTATCAACCCAGCGAGGTGGTTTCCAACTTGTTCACGCTGACGAACTCCGTTGCAAACAAGATTTCGCTCGGGTTTGCCGCCGGGGAAGGCTCCAGCGAATTCGTTGCTTCACGGGGGCAGATGTTTATGGCACCGGTGACGCTGACGTTGCTGCCGGGGCAGACCATGCATTCGCTGCAGTTCAGCCTGCAGGTGACAAACGACCAGACGGGTGGAGGGGTTGTTCCGGTTGATGGTTCGACCCTCGGTTTTGACTCCATGCTGCTCCGGTTCAGGACCAACACCTTCACGGTGATTGACCCGTCATTTCTGGCAAACCTGGGAACAGGCGATTTCACGAACATGATGTTCACCAACACCACCACGGTGGCCGGACGGGCGACGAATCTTCTGGGTGTTGGATGGATTGAACGCGCAGGTCGGACCAATCTCTACAACACGATTGAGCAAGATCTGATCACCTTTTCGCAGGCGCACGACACGAGATTCAACAAGGAGAACCTCAAGGTCATCGTCGGTGGATTCTTCTTCAGGGTTCCCAATGACGCGACGCCCGGGGTGTCCTACACGATCCGCCTGGCCCGTCCATCCGCCACCTCCGACGGCATCGCCACCGATGTCTTCATCGAGGCGCCGACGAATGGAGCAACGGCCGGTCCGAGTCCCATCAACGCGATCAAGACCGTGACGGTGGGACAACGCAAGTATCTGGTCGGCGACGCCGCACCGTTCCGGTGGTTCAATGCCGGTGACTTTGGAGACACAAATCTCCTGGCGAATGATGTTGCGCAGGTTTTTCAGTCCGCCGTGTATGGGTTCAACACGCCGCATCCCACGACCGACCTGTTTGACGCCATGGATTCTTCCAACGGCACCGTCGGTATTCAGGATGGCGACGATACCACCATCAATGGCATCACGCTTGGCGATGGCAGCCTGAACGTGGACGACATATTCGTCACGTTCCGCCGCTCGCTTGACCCGACCTTGAGCAACTATTTCCGTTACTGGGATGGCGGCGTGCGTGTCGCAGAACTCTACAATGGCAGCGTTTACCGGGGCGCGGGCCGGATGGCTGCGAGAACTGCCGCCGCGTCCTCGCTGGTTCGTGTGAACGATTCCACGGCCAGGCCCGGTGTGACGTTCTCGGCGGGGGACGTGGTGGCTGGTGCCGGGCAGACAATCGAAGTGCCCGTTACAGCCAATGTCGTCGGCCCCTATGCCCTCAAGGTGCTCATGTTGAATTTGAGCGTCCGTGCGCTGGATGGCGCCCCGCCCATAGCAGAACCGGTCGCTTTTGTTCCGTCCGCAGCGATTGGCGCTCCGTTCAGCCAGACATCGGTCGGGCCTCACAACTACGCCGCCGTGTGGCTGGATGATTCCATTGCCGGTTTGATTGGAGAGTCGGTGGTCGGCATCCTCAGGATTGTCATTCCTGTGGGGGCCGGTGCCGACGCGGCCTACGTGGTTGATTTTGAGCATGCCTCGGGATCGCCCAACGGCCTAAGATTGTTCGACAAGCAGGTTCGCAGGGGGCTGACAACGCTGGCGGCACGTGTTCAATCCAGCTGGAACGACGGCATACCGGACTCCTGGCGGCTCCGCCATTTTGGCTCGGTCAGCAACCTGCTCTCGCAGGCGGATGCCGATGCTGATGGTGATGGGGTGTCCAACCTCAAGGAGTTTCTTGCCGGGACCGACCCGAATGACCGCGCCTCCGCGCTCAAGATGGCTCTCCGTCAGTCGTTGAGTGCATCGCCTGCCTCTGGATTTGCAATGCGATGGGTTTCCAGTCTTGGCAAACGGTATGTGGTGGAATGTTCCACCTCGCTTTTTGGAGGTGCATGGACGGCGGTTTCCCCGGTGCTGCAAGGCACGGGATGGGAAATGGAGCATGTCGATGCGGGCGGGGCGGGTCAGGCCCGCTTCTACCGGGTCCGCGTGGTGGAATAAACCGTCCACCCAACCGGGCAAGCTTTCCTGGCCTCTTATTGCACGGTCAGCGACCGTGAGATGTTGTGCTTCTCGATGCGCTTCCTGAGCGTGGCGCGTGTGATCCCAAGCAGCTTCGAGGCTTTCACCTGATTGCCGTTGGTGTCTGCCAGGGCTTCGGTGATGAGGGCGCGCTCCATGGCTGGAATCAGCTTCATGCCCGGGTCGTGCCTTGCCTCGGCAAGCAGTTTTTTTGCCAGTGTCTGGATGGTGCCGGCCGGTGTTTCTGCTGCGGGCACGGTCATGGCCGGGCCTGCAGCATCTGCGGCGGGGTGTGCTGCGTCCGGCGCACCGGAGAGCATCTCCCTGAGATCCTCCGGGAGGATGGCATCCCCCTTGCTGATGACGAGCGCCCTTTGGATGACGTTCTCCAGCTCGCGCACGTTGCCGGGCCAGAGATGCCGGGTCAAGAGGGTGACCGCCTCAGCTTGGATGGTCTTGGGGCGTTCGCCGTGACGGGAGTGTTCCTTGAGGAAATAATCCACCAGCAGGCGGATGTCGTCTTTGCGGTCTCTGAGTGGTGGCAGATGAATGCGGACGACGTTCAGCCGGTAAAACAGGTCTTCCCGGAACTGGCGCTCCTTGACGGCCCTTTCAAGTTCCTTGTTGGTTGCCGCTATCACCCGCACGTCCACGTTGATGGGCTGATTGCCGCCCACGCGTTCAAATGTTCCCGATTGGAGCACCCGAAGAATTTTGGTCTGCGTTGCCGGCGTCATGTCCCCAATTTCGTCCAGGAATATGGTCCCCTTGTGGCATTGTTCGAATTTTCCGATGCGCTGGGATGTTGCGCCTGTGAAAGCGCCCTTCTCATGCCCGAAGAGTTCGCTTTCCAGAAGGTTTTCAGGGATGGCCGCGCAGTTGATGGCCAGGAACGGCTGCTGGGCGCGGCGGCTGTGATGATAAATGGCGCGGGCGACGAGTTCCTTGCCGGTGCCGCTTTCACCGGTGATCAGGGCGGTGGCATCGCTTGCCGCCAGTTGTCCGATCAGTTTGAAGACCTTCTGCATGCCTTCGCTGCGGCCGATGATGCCAAGTTCGTAGTCTTCGGATTCCAGCAGGGGTTGATAGGAAACGACCTGCCGCATGGCCCGGGCGGCTTTCAAGGCATCCGAAATGATTTGCTTGAGCTTGGGCACATCGAAGGGCTTGAGCAGATAATCATAGGCACCCAGCTTCATGGCCTCGATGGCCGTCTGGGTGGTGCCGTAGGCGGTCATCATGATGACGGGCAGCTTGGCGTGGCTTTCCCGCAGTTTTCTGAGTGTTTCAAGCCCGGTCATCCCTTCCATGCGGACATCCATGATCACCAGATCGGGCTTGAAGCGGGGGATCATGCGCAGGCCTTCCTCTCCGCTGGAAGCGGTGGCCAGTTCAAGGTCATGTGCCTCGAAAATGCGCTGGAAGGAGTATTGAACATCCTCCTC
>CAYQCZ010000297.1:0-5870 GCA_964415955.1 uncultured Verrucomicrobiota bacterium
GCCATCCCCATCCACAAAACGCTACATCATTTATGGAAACGCTCTAATATGGGACCTCCGAGCCAATGAACTGGGCCACATATCGCCTCGTGGTGGACTGTTGATTGATACCTTGGTTGGTCTGTCATGCCAGGCAATGAGCCACAAGGTCCTGAATGAAATCGTGACACAGTTGAACCCATCTCAAAGTAGGGAACTAGCAGAGAAGCTGGAACACCTGGAAGCGAATCGTGAAGATTGGAATACCATCGTCAAACGCGACAAAAGTTGGGCGAGGAGTGCACGCGGAATTCAATACTCATTGGATGTGTTTCGTGGCTTGTGGGCTCAGGATAAACTTGAGATTGGAAAGAGACGTTGGAATGAAATGTCCCGAACTAACCGGCTGATCATGTTGCAAGCCGCCTCCCGCACCTACGAACTGGAGCACGGGAAACCACCCATGCGCGCTGCTGACCTTGTGCCCGATTACCTGCAAGCCGTTCCCAAGGATCCTGAGACCGGCCTGGACATGAAGTTGAAGTGAAATTGCGGATTACCGAAGCAGCCTTGCCCTCACCGCACCACCTTTTTCACAACGCGGCCAATGCTCAAGCCCTGGACGAGAATGGAGCAGACGACCACCACATAGGTGATGGTGAGCAGGAGGTCGCGTTCGCCCGAGGCGGGCAATGACAATGCCAGCGCCACGGAGATGCCGCCGCGCAATCCACCCCAGACCATCACGGTCAACGCGCCCTGGGTGAACGTGCGCCAGCGACTCATGATTCCCACCGGAATGCCCACACTGATCCAGCGCGCCAGCAACACCAGCGGCACCGCAATCACCCCGGCCAGCAGATGTTCCCCGCGCATGGAGAGGATCAGCACTTCCAGACCGATCAGCACGAACAGGACGGCATTGAGGATTTCATCCAGCAGTTCCCAGAAGACATCCAGCCGTTCACGCGTGACGTCGCTCATGGCCATGGCACGGCCCTGGTTGCCGATGAGCAGTCCGGCCACCACGATGGCGATGGGACCGGAGGTGTGGATGGCCGCCGCCAGCGAGTAGCCGCCCATCACCAGGCCCAGCGTGATGAGCACTTCGACCTGGTAGTTGTCCACGCTCTTGAGCATGCGGTAGGCGATGTAGCCCAGCGCCAGGCCAAGCAGCGCGCCGCCCACCGCCTCGATCAGGAACAGTTCTCCAATATGCACCACCGACGGCTCACGCCCCTTCACGGCGATCTCGAACAACACGATGAACACCACCACGCCCACGCCGTCGTTGAAGAGCGATTCACCAGCCACCTTGATTTCAAGGCTCTTGGGCACCTTCGCCGTTTTCAGAATGCCCATCACTGCGATGGGATCCGTGGGCGAAATGAGTGAGCCGAACAACAGGCACCAGATGTAGGGCAGCGGAATGGACAGCAACGGCAGCACAAAATACATCGCCGTGCCGATGAGGAACGTGGAAACGACCACGCCCACGGTGGCCAGCACGGCGATCAACCAGCCCTGCTCGGCAAGGTCGTTAAGGTTGATGTGCAGCGCACCGGCGAACAGAAGAAAGCTGAGCATGCCATGCAGCAGCGCGTCGTCAAAGTCGATGCGTGTCAGCAGGCCGCGGGCGAAGGGCTCGAGGTGCAGCCCGAATTTGTCCAGCGCCACCAGCGCGAGCGAGAAGGCCAGGGCGATGCTCATCACACCGATGGCCGTGGGCAGCTTGATGAACCGGTGGTTCACATAGCTGAACACGGCCGTGATGCTGACCAGCAGGGCGATGATCTCAAATACAGTCATGGGCGGGCTGACAAATGCTGTGAAAAGCTAGATTTCCGGGACGGCACCATTCAAGCGAAACCGTCGCCCGATCCAGTTCACTCCGCCAACGCCAGCGCATCACCCCACCAGCTCGAAGGCAAAGCCCTTGAGGTAATGTGTCTCTGCGATGGCCGGCAGCACGGGATGATCGGGGCTCTGGCTGTAGATGGCCACGCGCCGCAGCAGTTTGCGCGTGTCAAAGGCCGCCTCCAGCACCACCCGCTCGAACAACTCGGTCCCGACGTGATGCGAACAGCAGAACGTGGCCAGTGTGCCGCCGGGCTTGAGCAGCTTCAGTGCGCGGATGTGAATCTCCTTGTAGCCGCGCATGGCGTCGGGCACGGAGGCGCGGTTGCGCGTGAAGCTGGGCGGATCAAGGATGATGGCGTCGAATTTTGGCAGCAGTTTTTCATTCGGACCGGTCACGGTCTGTGACTTGAGCCAGTCAAAGACATTCGCCTGGGTGAAAGCGCAACGTTCAGCCACGCCGTTGACCTGGGCATTGGAGGTCGCAGCGGCGATGGCCTCCGCACTCTGGTCAATGCCGGTCACATGCGCCGCGCCGGACCGCGCCGCGTGCAGGGCGAAGCCACCGAGGAATGTAAAGCAGTCCAGGACGTTGGCCCCGGGATTGAGCGCGATCAAATCCGCCACGGCCTGATAATTGGCCTGCTGGTCGAGATAAAGCCCGGTCTTGTGGCCTGCGAGCAGATCGACCGAGAACTTGAGCCCGTTGAGCTGGATGTTCACCGGTCCTTCCAACGAGCCCTTGAGCACGCCGTTCGCATCGGGAAGCCCTTCAAATTTGCGCGAGGCCAGTTCATTGCGTTCCACAATGGCACGCGGTTCGAAGATTTCCTCCAGTGCGGCCAGAAGCATCGGCTTGCGCTGGTCCATGCCCAGAGAGGAGGTCTGGAGCACGAGAACGTCCTCGTATTTGTCCACGATCAAACCGCTGAGCAGGTCGCTCTCGGCATTGACCACGCGAAACGAAGTGGCCCCGGGCATGTGCCGTTGGCGCACGGCAAGCGCCGCGCGGATGCGCCGCTCAAAAAAGGCGCGGTCGATCTCCACCCGGTCGCGGGTGATGAGGCGGACATGAATCTTGGACTTGGAGTTGAAGAAACCGATGCCCAGCCAGCGCTGCTTGCTGTCCTTCACCTGGACGAGATCGCCATCAGCCACCTGTTGTGTGAGGCGCTGGATGGCGCTGTGATAGACCCAGGGATGGCCGGCGACAATGCGGTCAGCCTCTCCGGGCTTGAGGAAAATGGTGGGCAGAAGTTCGGTGTCCATGGGGTTGTAAACAGTTGCTCCGTGAACGTGTCCGGGCGTTGTGCCCGGCCGCGTCAGCGGACGGGGATGAAGGCACAGCATCCGGCGTGGTGAAAGAGAAATATGCGGCAAAGAACCTGCCGCCGGTGACTTTCAAACTTGCCCATGCCTCTGAAGTGCCGTTGCATAGCGCACCCATGCGCACTAAAGAAGCCATCCTGGCAGGCATCACCGATGCCGGCATCATTGCCGTGGTGCGCGCCCTGCGTCAGGACCAGGTGCTGCCTTTGACGGAGGCGCTGATCGCCGGAGGTGTGACCGCCGTGGAGATCACCATGAGCACACCCAATGCGATTGAAGCCATCGGACAGGCCGTGAAGGCGGTCGGTTCGCGCGGCATCATCGGCGTGGGGACGGTGCTGGATGCCGCCACGGCAAAAAGGGCTTGTGAGGCAGGCGCGGAATTCGTGGTCAGCCCGATCATGCGACCGGAAATTGCCCTGGCGGCGCATGCCTGCGGCAAGGCTGTCATGCTGGGGGCCTACACACCCACAGAGGCACAGCTTGCGCATGAGGCGGGATCGGATTTCATCAAGATATTCCCCTCCGACGGACTTGGCGCAGGCTACATCAAGGCCATTCGCGCCCCGCTGCCCCATTTGAAGATCGTGCCCACCGGCATCGCACGGGCTGAGGAAATCACGACGTTGATGCAGGCCGGCTGTGTGGCGGTGGGGCTGGGTTCGTTGCTGCTGACCAGGGAAATACTGCAACAGGACAACTGGCCGGAGTTGACGAAGCTCGCCAGCCGATTTGGCGCACAGGTTCGCGCCGCGCGCGCAGGATGATGCCATCGTTTGTTCTCAATGATTCCGCTCACAATCAACGACTGATGACAGTCCGCAGACCATGGCACTGACCCCCTCCACCATGCTGGCACTGGGCACGCAAGCCCCTGATTTCCATCTGCCGGACACGAACGGACACATGATTTCACTGGATGATTTCAACAATGCACCGGCCCTGCTGGTGATGTTCATCTGCAACCACTGCCCCTACGTGAAACATCTGCGCGATGCCCTCGCGGCGTTTGGGCGGGACTATCAGCCACGTGGTCTTGGCATTGTCGCCATCAATTCGAACGACGTGCGCCATTATCCGGCGGACAGCCCGGATAAGATGGTCATCGAGGCGCGTGAGGCAGGCTACACGTTCCCCTATTTGTTCGATGAAACCCAGGCCGTGGCCAGGGCCTATCGCGCGGCCTGCACGCCGGATTTCTTCCTGTTCGACCGCGAGAGAAAGCTGGTTTACCGCGGCCAGTTTGATGACAGCCGTCCGCGAGTCGAACGTCCGCTCCCCGTCACTGGCAGGGATTTGCGGGCAGCGACGGATGCGGTGCTTGCCGGCAGGCCGGTTGCGTCAGAGCAAAAGCCCAGCCTGGGCTGCAACATCAAATGGAAACCCGGCAACGAGCCTGATTGCCGCTGACGGCGACTGGCGCAGGCGGAGCGCCGTGGCATTCACCCCAGACACATGAAACGCGAATTCATCGGCATTGAGATCGGCGGTTCCAAGCTGCAGATCGTGGCGGGTGGCGGTGATGGTTCCATCAGCCAGCGTCATCGGTTTGTCGTGGATGCTGACGGGGGCGGCGAGGCCATCCGTGGATGCATCCTCAGGAACCTCCCGTCCATCGCCGTGCGCACAGAACCCGCTGCCATCGGTGTCGGCTTTGGCGGGCCGGTGGACCGTCGCACCGGCCATGTGGGCTGTTCCCATCAGGTGGAGGGCTGGAACAATTATCCCCTGGGCCCGTGGCTTGCCGAAAAGACCGGGTTGCCGGTGCATGTGGAGAATGATTCCAACTGTGCCGCGCTTGCAGAAGCCACCTGCGGCGCAGGCCGGGGAAGCAATCCGGTGTTCTACTTCAACATGGGCAGTGGCGTGGGCGGTGGACTGGTGGTGGACGGACGCATCTACCACGGGGCCGTGCCGGGCGAGGTGGAGTTTGGCCATCTGCGGCTGGATCGCGATGGAACCATTGTGGAACAGCGCTGCTCCGGCTGGGCCGTGGATGCCAGAATCCGCGCGGTGAAACAGTCGCATCCGGAAAGTGTTTTATGCCGGTTGACCGCCGGCATGAGCCGCGGTGAAGCCATGCATCTGGCAGAAGCACTGAAACAGGACGATGCGTCCGCGAAGCAAATCCTTGCAGAAGTGGCATCAGACACCGCCTTTGCCCTTTCCCATGCCGTGCATTTGTTTCATCCCTCGGTGATTGTCATGGGCGGCGGGCTTTCGCTGGTGGGTGGACCCCTGCGCCACGCAGTGGCCGAAGCCCTGAAACCATGGGTCATGAAGGCGTTTCATCCCGTGCCGGAATTGAGGACTGCGGCGATGGGCGAGGATGCCGTGCCCGTGGGCGCACTCATCCTCGCAGCGGCGCATGCAGCGGGCAGGTAAGATGGTCACAGAAGGCGCCCGTCGCCATCACTGCGGACTTGTTTGGAGGACGGAACACCGCACAATGACGCCGCGTTCCAATGGCATTCAAACCTGCTTGACCCATCCATCATGACAACTCGGAAACATGTGCTGGTCACCGGAGGCGCCGGTTTCATTGGATCGCACCTTGTGGAGCGCTTGTTGAAGGACGGGAAAAAAGTCGTGGTGATTGACGATTGTTCCACCGGCGACCTGGACAATCTTGCGGCCGTTTCATCCCACCCGGATTTGAAGGTAATTGTGAGCAAGGTGTCCGAATGCAGGGACTTGCCGGCACT
>CAYQCZ010000298.1:0-5831 GCA_964415955.1 uncultured Verrucomicrobiota bacterium
TGGTTGATCAACAGCGATTCAAGCACCGCCTCACGCATCTGCCTGGTCGCGGGTGAACTGGGATAAATCTCCATGCCCGGCGAAATGGGCGTGGCGCAGGCAATGGCCCCGCGGGGCGTGCCCGGCTCGTAGGGCAGTTGCTGCCGCATGATCTTGGGCGTGCCGTCGTCGTTCATCAGCGGCTTGCGATCCGGTCCCATGGCGGGCAGTCCGAATTCAACCAGGCACATGCGGCAGTTGCCCGCGATGGGCAGCTTGGGATGATAGCAGTAGTGCGGAACCTCGCCCCCGGCGATCTGCACGGCCTGCAGCATGGTCGTGGGCACCAGCTTCCCTTGCCAGTCGGGCATGAGCTTGGGCACGTCCACCTCGCGGCCATCCACCTTGATCTTGATCGTTTCGACCGGTGGCGGCGCGGCAGGCGCGGATTTGGGTTCGGTTGTGGCGTTGGCTGACATTAATTAACTCAATCTGTGCTTCCAGTAGTCCGGGTCACGCCCGTCGTGAGCGATTGCAAGGATGTGAATGCAGTCCGGCAATTCCTCATAGACAAGTTTGTATGGAAACCCCGTGACACGACACTTCCGAACCGGCGCAAACAGAAAAGAAAACCGTTCGGGCTGTTTCTGCACAGCCCCTTGGGCCGCCTGAAATGCGTGGAGGAAATCACGCGCCAGTTCGGTGCGCTGACACTGGTAATACTTGACGGCTGTAATGAGTTCGACATTGGCCTCGCAATGGAGAATCAGCGGCTTCATTCAATCGCCGCGTAGGCTTGTCGCAGGGCTTCATCTGCCGGAACGGATTTCGCGTTGCCGCTGCGGAAGTCCTCGCGCCGCCGTTCGATTTCCGTCCGCCACGCTTCGCTGACTTCTTCGGTGTAATCCTCGTCCTCCAAGCTCACCAGCAGACGGTGTGCGATTTCAGCGCGCGCTTGTTTAGGCAAACTCAAGGCTTCGATGCAGACTTTTTCAGCGGTTGTGCTCATAGACTGTATAATCTTCAGGTTTGAGGGCTCGCGGCGATTTTCATTTCCTTCGACGGACCGGCACCGGCATTTTTCGCCTCGTCGGCAGCACCCCTGGCTTCAAACTCATCCTTGAACTTCTTCACAAAGCTCAACACCGGCCATGCACACGCTTCACCGAAGGCACAGATGGTGCGGCCCTGAATGTTTTGAGCAATGTGCAGCAGATAATCGGCGTCCGCCTTTCGACCTTCGCCGTGTGTCATCCGGTGCAACACCTTGCTCATCCAGAGGGAACCTTCGCGGCAGGGGGTGCACTGACCGCAGCTCTCATGCGCGTAGAACTCGGAGAGATTGGCGAGGCATTCAACAATATCTCGGCTGTCATCAATGACGATGATCGCCCCTGAACCGGACATCGTTCCTGCGCCCATCAGAGAATCGAAATCGTAGGGCAGATCCAGCAGTCCGACATCCGTGGGCACCATCTGACCGGTGGCGTCCTTGCGCTTGAGATTGTAAACCTCGCCCGCCTTCAACACTTTCGAGGATGAACCGCCGGGAATGATTGCCTGAAGCTTCCTTCCATCGCGCAGGCCTCCGCCAAAGGCCGGATCGTTGATGAGTTCGCCGATCGTGGCCTTGCCGACCTCAATTTCGTAGTAGCCGGGGCGTTTGACGTCGCCGCTCAAGCTCACGATACGCGTGCCGGTGTTGTTGGGCGTGCCCAGCTTGGCGTATTCCGGCGCACCCATCTCCATGATGTGCTTGACGTGGCAGAGGGTCTCCACGTTGTTCACGATGGTCGGGCTCATGTAGAGGCCGAGCACGGCAGGGAAATAGGGCGGCTTGATGCGTGGATAGGGGCGTTTGCCTTCGAGCGACTCGATCAAACCTGTCTCCTCGCCGCAGATGTAGGCACCCGCGCCGCGATGCACCCAGATATCAACATCAGAACCGCTGCCCAGGATGTTCCTGCCAAGGAACCCCTTGTCGCGGGCCTCTTTCAGGGCGCGGTTGAGAATGCGTGCGCCTTCAGGAAACTCGCCGCGGATGTAGATGTAGGCGAGTTTCACATCGTTCGCCCAGCAGGAGATGATCATGCCCTCGATGAGTTGGTGGGGATCCTTGTGGATGATCTGGCGGTCCTTGAAGGTGCCCGGCTCGGACTCGTCGGCGTTGCAAATCAGGTAGATGGGCTTGCCGCTGCGGCGGTCCACAAAGCTCCATTTGAGTCCGCAGGAAAAGCCGGCCCCGCCCCGCCCGCGCAAGCCGGAGGACTTGACCTCCTCGCGCACCTGCTCCTGGGGGGACTGCTTTTTCCCGTCGGCAAGGTCGCGCGGCTGCATCGCGAGAACCTTTTTCAGGGTCTCGTATCCGCCGTGACGCACATAGCAGTCGATGTCCGGTGTGTAACCGGGCTGGTCGGCATGCTTCAATATGAGCCTGAATTCCTGCGGCATACTGCTCTTGACTCTCAGTTCAAATTACTTAGTTTTCAGCGCTCCACGGCCTGCCCGATGGTGTAACGGTAGCACAAGCGACTCTGACTCGCTTTGTCTAGGTTCAAATCCTAGTCGGGCAACCATCTTCATGCGCTGCATCTGGTCACGATTTCATCCGCCTTCGCGTTCGTGACGCCCTCATAAAAATCCTCGTTGCACATCATCACCGGTGCCGTGCCGCAACTGGCAAGGCACTCCACGAATTCCACAGAAAACTTCCCGTCCTTCGAGGTCTGCAATCCGTGCTTGTGGGCGTCGAGTCCCAGCTTCGCGCAAAGGTGCTTGTGAAGCTCCTTCGACCCGCCCAGCGCGCAGCTCAGTGTGCGGCAGACTTTCAACACATGTTTCCCGGCCGGTTCCTGCCGGAACATCGGGTAGAACGTCACCAACTCGTAAACATTGATCGGCTGCAATCCCAGCTTGGCCGCCGTCCACTCGACGGCATCCTTCGAGATGTAGCCGAAGTGCTCCTGCAAGGCGTGCAGCAACATCAGCGACGCACTGCGTTTGCTCTCCGGATAATGCGAGATCAGATCGTCGATCTCGGCCTCAAGAGCCGCCGGAACTGAAAATGGCACACTTTGATTCATTCGCCGGTTGCGTAAAACTCAAGCAATCCGCACTTGGCGCAGCGATACGCTTTGATAGGGTGCTTTTGCGGTTTTTCCAACGATGAGGTGGTTCCATGCCAGAACGACGGTTTTACCTGTCCCTCCACCCATTGGGGTTGTCTGGCAATTCCACCATGCCCGTAATCGGGAATGTATCCCTCTTCCATCAACTGGTTGCATTTGGGGCAGGTAATGCTCATCGGTCACATTCTCCCATGACGAAATCCAGTGAACCCAGGATGGCGACGACATCGCTCATCATGTGGCCCGGCAGCAGCGCAGGCAGGATGCTCAGGTTCACAAACGATGGCGCGCGAATCTTGAGACGATGCGGCGTCCCGCCACCCTTGCTGTTGATGTAAAAGCCCAGTTCACCCTTGGGGTTTTCCGCACCGAAATATACCTCACCCGGAGGCGCGTTCACCCCCTGCGTCACGAGCATGAACTGGTGGATCAATTCCTCCATGCTGGTCAGCACCTTGTCCTTCGGCGGCAGCACGGTCTTGCCGTCGGGGATGTTCACCGGCTCGCCGCTCTTGTTGTCAGCACCGCCAGGAATGCGATCGCAGCACTGGCGCAGAATGCGCACGCTCTGGCGCATTTCCTCCATGCGGACGAGGTAGCGATCATAGCAATCGCCCACCGATCCTGCCGGGACATCAAACTCAAGATCGGCGTAGCAAAGATAAGGATGCGCCTTGCGAAGGTCGTATTCCACACCGCTGCCGCGCAGGTTGGGACCTGTCATGCCGTAGTCGATGGCGTCCTCGCGGGAAATCACGCCCAAGTCCCGCGTCCGGTCCAGGAAGATGCGGTTGCGCGTGAGCAGTTTGTCCACTTCATCCAGATTCACCAGCACCTCGTCACAGAACGTGCGGACCTGCGCGACCCATCCCGGTGGCAGGTCACGTGAAACGCCGCCAATGCGGGTGTAGCTGGTGGTGAACCGCGCGCCAGTCAACGCCTCGGCCAGGTTGTAAATCTTCTCCCGCTCCGTGAAGGTGAGCATGAACACCGTCAGCGCACCGACATCCATGGCGAAGGCACCCAGTCCCAGCAGATGGGCCGAGACGCGCGCCAGTTCACAGCACATCACGCGGATGTATTGGCAGCGTGGCGGAAGCTGTCCATCGATGCCCATCAACTTCTCGACGGCGAGGGCGTAGGCGACGTTGTTGTGAAGCGGGGCGAGGTAATCCAGCCGGTCCGTGTAGGGGATGAACTGGGTGTAGGTCATGTTCTCGGCGATCTTTTCATCGCCGCGGTGCAGATAACCCACATCTGGAACGGCCTTGGTGATGATTTCACCGTCCATCTCCACAAGCAGCCGCAGCACGCCGTGTGTGGCGGGATGCGAAGGCCCCATGTTCAAGACCATTTTCTCGCCCAGCAATTCCTCACCTGATGACACTTCATGGGAAGCGTCGGCAACCCTTGCGCCGCTGTCTTTGACTTGGATTTCCTGAAGGTTGCTCATGCGTGTGCTTTTATCAGGCCTCTGGAGTCCTTACCCTCGGCTCTCGGGCGATGGCATCTTTGCCACCTGCCAAAGTTACAAACGGGCCACCTTCCAACGGAGCGGGCTTTGTAAAGGCGACATCGGGCAGGTCGGTGGGCTTGCCAGCCAGTGGAAAGTCCTTGCGCAGAGGAAAATACGGATAACCTTCCCACATCAAGATGCGCCTTAAATCAGGGTGACCGCGAAACCGGATGCCCATCATGTCGTAGGCCTCTCGCTCATGCCAGTCAGCCGTCTTCCACACCCCGGTGACTGTGGGCAATTCGCTGGATTCCTCGCTGATTTGGGTCTTCAAACGCAGGTGGCAGCGGTGGCTGTAACCGTAAAGCTCATAAACCACCGTGAACCGAGGGTCATCGCCGTAGTTGTCCACACTGCTGAGATCGACCAGGTAATCAAAGCCAAGCTGACCCTTGGCATGGGCGCAAACTTCCGCAATGCGTTCCGGGTCAGTTACTTGAACCGTGATTTCGCCACGAAACTCCAACGGCTCGGAGATCAAGTCCCCGAAGGCCTGCTTGAGTTTCAATGCGAGTTCGCGCGCTGTCATGGTTCAACTGTTCAAGTATCCGAACATCAGGCAGTTACACGTTCACGAATGTCCGTGATCAACTGCTGGGTGATGGGTTCCCTGGAAACCTTGTTTTGAAGCTTGATCAACGCGTCCAGCAGCGCTTCGGGGCGTGGCGGGCACCCCGCCACATACACATCCACGGGGATGATGTTGTCCACTCCCTGGAGCACGGCGTAGCTGCGATACATGCCCCCGGTGGAAGCACAGGCACCCATGGCGATGACCCACTTGGGCTGCGACATCTGGTCGTAGATGCGCTTCACGGCCGTGGCCATCTTGTAGGTCACCGTTCCGGCCACAATCATCACATCGGACTGGCGCGGGGAAAACCGCATCACTTCTGATCCAAAACGGGCGATGTCAAAACGGCTGGCCCCCACGGCCATGAGCTCGATGGCGCAGCAGGCAAGTCCCATGGGCATGGGCCAGAGGGAGTTTTTCCGAAACCAGTTGATCGCGGCGTCCAGCTGCGTATGGATCACTTCGCCCTCGATTTTGGAGTTGTAACCAACTTCAGTTTGCATGGTCTGGAGGCAGGCGCGCCTGCGTTTGACGGGGCAAACTAGACAGGGTGTGGGGACCGCGCAAGCCGGTTTTGTGATTTATTTCACAAGCCACGTTGAGCACCGCCCCCGTTCCGCCTGAATCGCCGGCC
>CAYQCZ010000299.1:0-5821 GCA_964415955.1 uncultured Verrucomicrobiota bacterium
CATGGAGCCGAAGATCATGCCGCCGCTGATCTCGGCCACCATCATGAAGGCCGTCAGCGCCACCACCCAGCGCGTGCGGCGTTCGCCGTCGCCGTGATGCTCATGGTAACGATGTTCGTGCTGCCAGCGGCTCAAGTCCTGTTGATGCATGCCGCACGAATTATCGCCCCGAAACGCTGGCTGGCAACTCCGGGAATTGGCCGGGGGCTTTACGGGTGGGGCGAGACTCCGTCCGCGCCGTTTACGATGGGGGGGACGAGCTACGCGAGTCCTCATGGACGAAAGGTGGCGTCGCTCGCGCTGCGAGCTACGTTGCCTCGCAGCGCGAGGCAACCCACCTGGTCAAATCCTGTGAATCCTGTCGAAGATCGCAGCGGATTCAACGACGAGGGAGCGGAAGTCAGGGCTCCACAGAGTGTCGCCCCACCGGGAGGGAACAACCAAGGAACGAAGGAACAAAGGTGCAGCGGGGTGAGGCACACAGCCGGGACGGCTGTGCCACGGGCTGACATTCAGAACTCGATCGGATACACGTCGTCCAGGCGTTCACCCTTGGAGTCCTTTTCCACGCCGCCGTCGTCCTTGAAGTCCTCGCCCACGGAATACAGCAGCTTCTTCTCGCGCGAGTAACGGAACGGCAGGCCGTCGTAATCATCCAGCGGGATGGCTTTCAGATACTTGGGCGTGAGGTCTGCCAGCGATGCCGGCAGTGCGCCGTGATCGTTCTGATAACAACGCAAGGCCAGCAACAGGCGGGTGGCGTGGAGCGTGTTGTTTTCACGGCATTTTGTTAGCAACGCCCTTTCAGGAAATCCAGCGAGCATCTCGAAGAGAATGCGTCCGGACCAGTTTCCTTTGCCAATAAATCGCACGGCAGAGGTGACATTGGTTATTGCCGCAGTTCGCTGCAATTGACTCATCTCCCGTCCGAACTTGGAACTGTCCTGAAGCCATGTGCGTGTCTGGGCCGCCATCAAAGCCGCCGTTTTGCTCTTGCTCATCGTCAATTTGGTGAAGGCGAGATCCCACCGACTTAACTCTCCATCTGCGAGTTTGTTCACATCTGCCAAGTAGGCCTTAAATTGCTGGTATTCTCCCTTCAGAGGGTTTTCCAAGGTCTTGTCATATGCATGGTATGCGGTGAGTTCATTGGCGATGCCCATCAACTCCTTGGTGTTGCAGAGTGTGATGGGCAGATGGCGTTGCATCCACTTCAAGTTGGACTCTTTTATCGCCCTGCCCACGAGCATTCTGTGGATGGTATCTGCATCTATTACGAGTGCGTGTCCTAAACGGACTCCACCAAGGGCTGACTCAAACGCCTCCAATTCCCGGCCAGAGTGGAACAGGCGCTGGCATTCCAGCAGTTGCAACCGGGACAGACGTCTTACCTGCGATATCACCTCATCACCGTCAGGAAATGGGGGCACGGGAGGCAGCTTGAAGCGCGGTTTCTGGGTTGCCACACGCCACGCCGCCAGCGCGTCGGCATTCGGAGCCAGCAGTTTGTCCACAAGTTCGGCGTTCCAGTTGGTCCGCACATCGAGCTTGCCGGTCTGATCATACCATACTGAAGTCATGACCAGGGAGGGTAGGACATCCTTCAGCACTGCATATCCGTTGTCCTCGTCCCGAACGGGCGTGGTGTCGGGCATGAGATCGGCGTCATTCACCGGCGCGTCCCGGTGCAGCAGCATCCACAGGCCCAGGCCAATCAGGAGCAGGCACAACACCGCCGCCGTCCTGACGATCCATTTCCGGGTGAACATGGCGTGATTGTAGGCGGGCGGTTGCGATTTCCAATTACACACTGCGAAGGGGTTTTGTAAGCTGCGCGGCATGAAACCACCTTCCGAACCTTGTAGCAGCGGACGTCAGTCCGCTCTGTTCAGCGCCGAAGAAATGTCAGAGCCGATGGACATCGGCTGCTACAATTCAGGTGATTGTTGCAGCATTCCATTCTCGGAGAAGTTTCCCGCCTGGATGCAGTTGGTTGCCTTGATGATCACCGTGTTTTCGTCCGAGTGTTCAGCCCATGCCGCAGAGGGGCTGGCGGCGCGTTATCCGGGGGATGCGGGCATCGCGAAGGATTCCGCCGTGCTGTTCACCGAGGATTTCGAGTCCGGCGATCTGAAACGCTGGGATCAGGTGCGCGGCTCGGCCAGGGTGGTGTCCGACAAGCCTTTCAGCGGCAGGCATTGCGTGGAGATGGAGCTGCGCCGCGGCGGCAATCCCGTGTCCGACGCGGTGAAGTGGTTCATGCCCGGCGCGGACACCGTTCACGTGCGTTTCTACGTGAAGTTTTCCGCAGACTACCAGTATCCGCATCACTTCGTGTGGCTGTCCGCCAATCCGCAGAACAACCGCTGGAAATCCTTCGGCAAGGCGGGGTTGAAGCCGGACGGCACGTATTTCTCCACCGGCATGGAACTGTGGTTTGCGTGGGGCAAGAATCCGCCGCCCGGTGAGTTGAACTTTTACAGTTATTTCCCCGACATGCTGCCGGACCCCAAGATGGACAAGTATTGGGGCAACCAGTTCTTCCCGCCCGGCCCCGGCAAGGGCAGCGCCGCCAGTGCGTCCCGTGTCATTCCCAAGCTGGACCAGTGGCAGTGCTGGGAATTCATGCTCCAGGCCAACACCGCGCCGGACAAGGCCGATGGCCGCCAGGCGATGTGGGTGGACGGGAAGCTGGTGGGGGAATTCACCGGCATCCGCTGGCGCACGGACATGAGTGTGAAGATCAACTGCCTGTGGCTGGAGCATTACGGCTACGACAGCGGCGATCCAACCCGGCAATACTGGAAGGAGAAACAGACCGTGTGGTTCGACGACATCGTGGTCGCCACCCGCTACATCGGGCCGAGGGTGGAAGGGAAGTGAGACCAATTGCCGGGAAAAAGCAGTAGCAATGGGGCGGCGGTGCAAGGCTTCTCCCTTCGCGCAGCGAGGGGAGAAGGTGGCCGGCTTGTCCGCCGTAGCCTTTGGCGGAGGCGGAAGGCCGGATGAGATTGCGGCGCGCATGGTTTCGCGTCCAACCCCTCACCCCGGCCCTCTCCCCTTGCGCCGCAAAGGGAGAGGGTGACAGCGCGCTGTTCTGTGGTTCTGCCTTCAATCAGTGGCAGTGGTTATCAGGCTCTACATCGTGCCGTAGTGGGGTGGTTTGGCGTTGGTGGCGCGGATGCGCTCGGCCTCGGTGGCTTCGATGCTTGCGGCGATCTTTCCCTGGGCGGCCTTGAGGCGGGCAATCTCCTTCGATTGTTCGATGACCACCTGGTTGATCTGCTCGAACTGGTGTTCAAGGTGCGCGAGGTGGGATTCGATTTTTGCGAGATGATCGTTCAGTTCTTTGTCCATAGGGTGCAGGTCTGCTTGCTTTGTAGTATCGGACGTAAGTCCGATCACGATGTCTGAGGCGTGAGATGAGCCGACTCACGTCGGCTGCTACAATGATGCATCAGCGCCATTCGTGTTTGGGATACTTGCGCTGAAATTCCGATTTCAGCTTCGGATAATGTTCGCGCCAGAAGCCGGCAAGGTCCTGCGTGACCTGGACCGGTTTCATGCCGGGTGTGAGGATGTGCACCAGCACGGGCACGCGGCCCATGGCGATGCGGGGCGTCTCGGTCACGCCGTAGAGTTCCTGAATCTTGATGGCGATGAACGGCGGTTTGTCGGCGGCGTAGGTGACCTTGGGACGTTTCTCGTTGGGCAGGTTCAGGCGTTCGGGCGCGTGTTTCTCCAGCCACTCGTGCTGCGTGGCGTTGAGCCAGGATTTCACCAGATGCTTCACCGGCGCGTCCTTGATGTCCTTGTAGGTGAAATGCCCGTGGCAGACTTGCTCGACCAATGCCTGGCGTTCCGCAGCACCGATGACCGGCAGTTCAAGTTCAGGACACCAGCCGGCAAGGCAGTTCACGCGGAGAATCCACTGTTCCACGGCGTGATCCCAGTCGTTGAGCTGGAGCTTTCCTGTAAGGACCTGCTCCGCGAGCAATTGCGCGGATGGATCGAGTGGCGGTGGTTCGATCTTCTTTCCGGCCAGTTCGAGGCCGCGGAAGGTCTGGATTTCCTCGGCATACACGCGGCGCGCCTGGGCGTCGTAGGTGATCTTCAGCTTGCGCCCGAGGTCGTCGGGGAAGAATTCCTCCAGCCACTCCTGCTTGATGGCGGTGACTTGTGAAAGGACAGTGCGCACCTCGCCCTCGTGGTTGCCGATCTCACGCACTTCGGCGGCCACGAGCAAGGGCGCGTCCTGAACGGCGCTTTCCTTTGCCAGCATGCCCTTGCGATGGTGGACCATCTCACAGCGCAGTGTGCCGGAATCAAGCCGGCGCGCGGTGCGGTCGCTGAAGCCGATGAGCAGGCACTTTTGAATCGTCTCTTCACGGACTTCCCTGGGCTGCACGTCGAGGCCTTCACGCTCGGCGATCTGGAGGAACTGCTGGAACAGCGGCCCGACCTGCCGCGCAGTGATGGCGTGGATGCCCATGCGTTTGCAGTCATCAAGGCGGAACTGGTGCTGGAGCGCGAAGTGCCATGCGCGCATGAGATGGAAAAAATCCGAAGGGGCCTTGTCACCGATGCGGTCCTCGCGGTAGTCGCGGGAGCGTTTGTCCACCTTGCGCAGAAGCAGGTCGCGGCCCTGCGTGAGGGCGGCGATGAGGCAGGCGTGATACACGCAGCCCAGTTCCTGCGCGGCCAGCAGCATGCGGGCGTAACGCGGATGCAATGGGAATGCGAGCATGCGTCGGCCAAGCTCGGTGATCTGCGCGGAAGCGCCTTCCGGACTGTTCGCCGATGAATCAGAGGGGAACACAGGCGGGACGCCTGTGCCACGATGGAGCGCGCCCAGGTCGAGCAGCAGTTCCTCCGCGTCGGCGAGACGCTGGTCGCCGGGATGTTCCAGCCAGCGGAAATCGTGGAGGTCGTCCACGCCGGCGGCTTTGAGTGTCAGCACAATTTCCGCGAGATCGAGCCGTTGCACCTCGGGCTTCTCCTGCTGCGGACGGTCGCCGTGTTCCTGTTCAGACCAGAGCCGCATGCAGACGCCGGGTGCGGTGCGACCGGCGCGTCCGGCGCGTTGATCGGCGCTGGCACGGGAAATCTTCTCGATGAGCAGCGTGTTGATGATGCCGAAGTTGTAGTTGTACATCGTAACGGGGAATGCGGGCCAGGCCGGAATCGATGACCAGACGCACGCCATCGATGGTCAGGGAAGTCTCGGCGACATTGGTGGCGACGACCACCTTGCGCTGTTGATAACGGGCGACGGCGGCATCCTGATCGCGCGGCGTCAGTTCACCGTGGAGAGGGAGAAGGAGGAAACCCTTGGATTCATTGCGATGGCGGATGGCTTCGATGGTCTGGGCGATTTCAAACGAGCCGGGCATGAACACCAGCACATCGCCTTCGCCGCCGGTGCCCACGTCAGAGAAGGCATCGGCGGCCAGTTCCCAGACCGGCTGGCGTGAATCCCACGTGGGCAGGCGGGAATAACGCACCTCCACGGGGAACATGCGGCCGTCGGAGCGGAGTGTGGAGCAGGGGTTGGTGAGGGCTTCTTCCGCCCGTGCGTTTGCGACGCGTTCTCCCTCACCCCGGCCATCTCCCGCCGGGAGAGGGGGAGCTGGCTCCTGCGTCTGGGAATGGGCTGGAGCGAGGGATTCGTGCTGCTGATGTGGCGTGCCCAGATAGGTCGCCAGAGTCTCCGAATCCAGGGTGGCAGACATGACGATGATGCGCAGGTCCGGGCGGGTGGTTTCCTGGATGTCGAGCGCGCGTGCCAGTGTGATGTCGCCGTATAGGTGGCGTTCGTGGA
>CAYQCZ010000300.1:0-3525 GCA_964415955.1 uncultured Verrucomicrobiota bacterium
GTAAACCATGTTCGACACGTGCGACTTGCTCCCCATGTTCAGCCTTCCGGCGATCCATTCATAGTTCATCGTGGTCTGCTCTCGCAATTGCCGCGCCAGCCTCACTTTCACCGGATCACCCTTGCGGGTGCGCCCGAGGTCCGCTTCCTCCCAGCGGGCCTTCCTCAACCCTTCCCGCACCAGCCGTTGCGCCCGTTCCAGTGCTCCTTCCCGGCGTTCCTCACCGTAATGCTCCGGGCCGATACCGCCGTCCATTTGTTCCAGCAGTTCCTTCCGGAAGGCCTCGTCCCCAAGGCACCATCCCCGCCGTATCTTCCGGAACTCCCCAGGGTCATCCGCCGCCCGGCGCTCCTCCAGTGCCTGCTCCAGGCGACGTCTCCCCGCCGCGCTGTCCTTCGGGATGCGATACTCCCCGAGCAACCGGTCCACCCGCAGCCACGGCCAACGCTTCGAGGGTGCCTTCAGGTATTCCGGCCAGCTGCTCCAGGGATACGCACTCAACGGCTCTTCCGGACGCAGCAGCTTTGCCCGTGAAGGATTCAGATGCACGTAATCGCACACCGTCTTGAGATAGCCATTGCCGCTGCCATCCACGATCAACGCCTTGTAACGACCGCTGAACAAGTGCCCGAAGAGCTTGTGCCGCCGGTTGAACCGCCCGGTGTAGGTGCCCAGGAACCATTTCATGCCCTCGACCAGATTGGCCTGTGGGGTTTCCAATACCAAATGGAAGTGATTGTCCATGAGACACAGGGCGTGGACCTGCCACAGGGTCCTTTCGCAGGTCTGGCCGAGGGTTTGGAGGAACAGCTCCCGGTCGGAGTCATCCTTGAAGATGGGTTCACGGCGGTCGCCCCGGTTCATGACGTGGTAGATTGCCCCTTCGTATTGCACACGCAGCTTGCGAGCCATGACGGGAAGGTTTCAAGACATTGAAAAAATGTCAATAGTGAGAACCGACCCCTTTCTGGCGATTGGAACTACGTCGGCGGTGGCTCCATCGACATCAGCAACGAGGATTACATCAAGATGAGCCTGCCGTGCCGACGTTACGCCGGTGCTGCGCTCAACGTGGTGAGCTGACGTCCACCATCCCCGGCCATGTCGCAGCTCCAATGGTATCTGGAGAGTGTCCTGCCCGCCCCGCATCTCATCGCGGGACAGCGGTTGCATCCCCTTTGCATCGGCCATGCACTGCTGCTGCACCGGCTCGGCAGTCCGTTCGCCTGGGATTTACCATCTGTGCGGGAACCTGCGCTGGGCGATCTGTTGCTGGCGCTGGCCATCTGCCGTTGCAAGCCCACCGTGGCGCGCCGCCGTCTGCAAAGCCGGTGGCACGCCCGGCGGTTGCGGTGGCTTGGCTGGTGGCTGGCGCATGTTTCCGCACGCGTCAAGGACTCCTGGGTGGCCGGCTTGCAGGATTACCTGCTTTACCACAGGCGGCTGCCGGACTGGTGGTGTGAGCAGAAAGGCGGCCGTGCGCCCGGCGCACCCTACCTGTTGCAGGTCGAGTTGCTGATGGCCGGTCATGGGTTGGATGCCGATGCGCGATTCGACATGCCATTACGGCTGGCCAGTGCGCTTTACGTGGCGGAACTTGAACAGGCAGGGGCCATCAAACTGGTCAACCGGGTCGAGGAAACGGCGAGAGAGGCTGCCGCAAAGCTCAAGAGGGAGATCGAGGAGAATGGCGGATGGCCAGCCACACCCAAATCAAACCAATCGGTGGAAAGGCCGCCGCGCCCAGCAGCAGAAGAACCAGGCAAAACACCACCCCAGACGTTATCGGCTGAGGTTTTGGAGGCGGATAATCCACAGCCGTAATTTACACCATGGACGGCCAGAATAAAGTCGAATTTGAGATCTCCGCCGACGCCAAGCCTTACACCACAGCAATGGGTGATGCGGTGGAATCCACCAACCAGACGGATCGTGCCCAGCGTCAACTGGAGGCCTCCGGGCAGGCGCTGGCCCGGCTGGAGGAGGCATTGCTTGCAGTCAAGCGCCGACGCACACGCGCTGAGTTTGAAGCCCTGCCGGTTGAACAGCAAATGGCCACACTGCGCACCCGGAGAGCCGAGGAGGAACGCAAGGCGGCTGATCCAGCCAACCAGGGCAAGCTCCAACGCGCCGCCTCCCAACTGGCCGTCGAGGGATTGACGCTGGAGATCGACATGCTGGAGCGCAAGCAGGCCGCCCAGGAGGCGGCCGCCGAAGCGCAACGCCGGGCCAACCTCGCCACCAATGCCAGGCAGTCCTTTGAGTCAATCAAGTCCAAGGACTCGATCGCCGAGGAACAATCACGCGCGCGCACGGTCCGACGCGCTCGTGAGCTGGCTCAACTGCGCGAGCAGGAGAAGGCCATGGCCTTTGCCCAGCTCTCACCAGAGCAGCAGCTTGAGCAGTTGTCCGCCCGACGTGAACGGCTGCTGCGCATGATCGCACGGGCCAGTGGCAACGAGGTGCGCCAGGCGCGCCTGCGTGTGGAGCTTGCGCGGACTGAGTCATCACTTCAGGCCCGCAAGCCACCGGGCGCTTTTTCTGGCGTGATGAGCTCCATGTTCAGCCAGTTCACTGCGGCGAACATGGCGATGAAGGTGGCCGCCTACACCATGCGCACGGGTTCTGAACTCTTGCGGGATTCGCAGCGCATCGTGGCCAACGCCAACCGGCTGCGCATTGATACGGACACCTATCAGGGTTACGCCATCGCCTCGGACAGGACAGGTGTCAATGAGGAGTCGATGACCAATGGCTTCAAGACGCTGCGCATC
Organism: uncultured Verrucomicrobiota bacterium; assembly: GCA_964415955.1. Taxonomy (GTDB): domain Bacteria; phylum Verrucomicrobiota; class Verrucomicrobiia; order Limisphaerales; family CAYQCZ01; genus CAYQCZ01. The sequence goes on from CAYQCZ010000300.1 coordinate 2,775, forward strand.
GCGCAGGCACGCGCGCTGAGGGGCAACCAGGAGATCATTGACGCCTTCAAGGCGTTTGGTGTCTCCGTAGATGATCTTAAGTCGAAGAACGCGCCCGCCATCTTCGACCAGCTCGGTCGTTACGTGGCCTCGACTGGTGAGGCCGTGGGTGAGACGGACAGGGCCATGAAGCTGCTGGGTGAGGGGGCTGACCGCCTCCTGCCGGCCTTTCGCGACGGCTTTCTGGATGTGGCGGATGCGGCTCGGGGGCTGGGCCAGGTGATCGATCAGGAGACGCTGGCGTCCCTCCAGCGTGCTGCGGACCAATCGGACCTGCTCCAGGAAAAACTCAAGGCGGCGTTTGCCACGCCATTCAGTTGGTTTGCGGAACGCGGGGGTGAGATTGTGGATCTCGGCCGAATTCTGAGTGGGGTCATTGGTAATTCACCTGAGTTGATGGCTTTGGCGTTTTCCACGCCGGAAAACGTATTCAACGAGGAAGTGGACAAATGGCTGGATAAAATACTGAAGCCCATTGATGAACGCATACGGCTGGAATCCAAACGCAACAAGCCCGCCGATGATCCTGAGCGTGAGGCGACGCTGATAGAGGCGAAAGAACTGTCGCGCCTGGAGGCGCGCATCCAGGAGGAGATGGAGAAGATGGCCATGGACCGACTGGATACCGAGGGCCGCATCAACCTGCTGCTGCAAAAGCGCATCGAAATCACCGGACGGCTTGCCCAGACCGAAGACAAAAAAAAGAAAGCAG
>CAYQCZ010000300.1:3535-5820 GCA_964415955.1 uncultured Verrucomicrobiota bacterium
GAATTTGTAGCAGCTCGAGAATGATCAGGCGCTGGCAGACCTTCAGCGGCAACTAACCGAGGCTAGGGCCAAAGATGCAAAGCCTGCCGGGCGCAATGTGGCCACGTCGGTGGATCAGTTGCAACGCATCGGCGGCTTCCGTGGCGGTGTGACGGATCGCACCCAGGGCGAGATCAAGGAATCCAACAAACGTCTGTCAGCCATCGAGCGCAAGCTCGGTCGCCGGCTGGATGTGCGCATTGTCCCATGAAACAGGCCGGGAACACCAATGTCGTGGAGCTGAACCCCTCACTGAGGGGTGATGGCGCTCAGGGTGTGAAGGCCACGCGGCGCTTCCGTGGATTGCGTGGCGAACTGCTCAACATGGTGCATTACATCAACGCGCCGGGAATCACCTGGGATCTGGAGGACGATGACCCGCCGTTTGCGATTCTGGAGGTGCGCTTTGGGGATGCACAGGACGGCACACCGCTGGACAGCGCTGCGGTCACCACCCCCATCTGGTCGATGGATGGCAACGATCTGGAGAAGTCCCTCTGGGAACACCCTGACCTGGCGACATGGCTGGATGACAACCTGCCCGCCAACGGTGTGCCTGATCAGGCCTGGAATGATGTGGTCAATGAGTTGAGGGACCTGGTTGACGGGAGCATCAGTTTGGAGGATGTGCCGTGGTGGAACAACATCCCCGAAGAGCCGGCTCGAATTGTGGGCTTGATGCTCAAGAAGGTTGAGTCATTCACGGTGTCCCAGTATGTGCTGCGCCGGGTGGTGATCGTGCCGGGCACTTACTCAGGCACGATGGCGACTGCGAACGCCAACAAGCAGTTCACCAAGACGCAGCTCCAAACAGCGGAGTTCCTTCCCAACGCCCTCTTTTTTGAGCTGCCATCCGCCGGGGCATGGCTCAAACGCACGCCCTCCATGCGCCAGCTCGAAGACGGCCGATGGGAGATCACCAACGAGTGGTGGCATGCTGATGTATGGTCTGCCGCGCTTTACCCACCAGTAACCTGATGCCTGCACCATACCAACCACGACGTGTTTTCCCTGGTCCCCTAGGACAGGAGTTTGATGCTGTGTGGAGGGCGCTGCGTCGCCTCGCTCCAGAATCCGCTCCGGGTGTCCTCACATCACGCACAACCAGGAGTGTCACACGGAAGCCTCTGGAAAACACACGCGGGGGAGTGATGGCGCGTGAGTTTAATGTGGCCTTTGAGTTTGGCGATTATCTTCAAGCGGAGGATGGCACGATCATCGCCAAACCACCTGCCTTGCGAGCGACAGCACCGGGACACAAATGGATCACCGTGTCCCTTGGAGCAGGGATGGTTGACTTGTTGGATGCCACCTTTGAGCATGTCCCGAGCATCAACGCTGGAGATGCCGATGTGACGGACATCACCGCTGTCCGTGTTGTCACGGTGACCGGAACAGTCAGACAATACGGCGGGCAGTCCCCAACATCGTCCCCTCGGCAACACCAAATCATCTGGCCCCCCTACAAGCACTCACCTGGGTGGAACCAGAATAGTTTTGTTGGAGCAAAGGTGCTGGCCCTGCCAACGCGCACTCCTGTTGAGGTTGGCAGCCGCAAGACCAGGTGGGTGGATGTGAATACAGATGGCCGACGATGGGAGGCGTGCGTCTTGTTCAAGCAGCCATACCTTTCGTCCATTCATGCCATCCCGATCACACTTGTTGGACCGGATCTGGATGCGTATGCGGCGGCCATCGGGGCGGTCGTTGTGTCCAATTTTGACCACCTGGCGGACGATATTGAGAACCTTGCATTGCAGACCGGGTCAACCATGCACACCCACGGCCCTGGCGCCGCGCCGTAATCGACACTATGAAACTCACGCTCCACCTTGATTTCCGCAACGGCAAGCTGGTCGCTGGTCTGGCCAATGGGGATGCTGCATCCCTGCCGCCATTGATCTACCAGAGGCGGCCCACCTTTGAGCTGCACCTGGTCGAACCGCGCACGACGGGCTTTATCTACCAGGGGCCCTACCAGAAGGTGGACGTCACCGGGCTTACTGTGGACATGCGCCTGGGACTGCGCGGCCAGGCCGCACTGGCGGGGCAGGCCGTTTGGACACGTGATGAGGTGAATGATCTCTTCACCGGTTCGCTCAACCTCAACACCACGCAGCTCAACACCGCGCTGGGCGCGCTCACGGAACGCACGGACCTGTTCCTCCAGATCACTGTGACGGAAGGGACGGACACGAATGGCGGTTAGTTAAGGCCCTGAAATTTGCGGGGGCCGCCGTGCCAGC
>CAYQCZ010000301.1:0-2688 GCA_964415955.1 uncultured Verrucomicrobiota bacterium
GTGATCGACGTGGGCGATGATCGCAATGTTGCGGATGTGCTGCATAACGTAATGGCCGGGAACTGCCGTCCGCCTGCAAGGCGGCCGCCCAAAGCGTGCGGCCGGGAAACGCGGATGAAAACCTTCGGTCAGGACGGAGGCGGTTTTGCCGGGCCGCGTAGGATGCGGGTTCCCGGAGAAACGTCAAGAGGTGGTTTTACTCCTGTTTGCTTATGAATTCGAGCAGATCGGCCACCTGCTGGTGCGTGAGGCCCTCCAGCAGGCCCTCGGGCATCAGCGAGACGTTCAGGCCCTTGAGCCGTTGGATGTCATTCTTTTGCAGCACGGTGTCGAGGCCGGTGGCGCGGCGCAGGATGACCGTGGTTTGCGTGGTGCCGGCCATGACCCCCTCATGCAGTTCGCCGTCGCCGGTTTCCGCGGAGAACATCTGGAAGTTCGGCATGAAGAACAGGTTGGGGGCCACGATGTTCAGCAGCACCTCCTCCTTCGGCATCTGGATGATGTTGAACAGTTCGGCCCCCACGAACACGCCTTCGTTGGCAACGCGGTGGCAGGTGAAACACGCACGCTCACGGAACACCTCCCGTCCGCGCCGGGCATCCCCGTTGAGGCTGACTGCCGGTTTGAAGCGGGCCAGCGTGGCCCGGGCGTCCAGCAGCGGTTGCCGGGCCAGGACTCTCCGGGCTTCTGCTGCGATGTGCTCATCGGGGGATTCGATCAACCGCTGCCGCGATGCGGTGTCCACCTCCGTCATCGGCAGCAAGCCATCATTCAAACTTTGCAGGAATCTGCCCGCCAGAGGCGGGTGCGTTGTCAGTGCCTGAAGCGCCGCCTGTTTCAATGTCGGCGTGAAGTGCTCCCATTGTTTGAGCAGTGGGATGACACACGCCGGTTCCGCCAGTTTGCCCAGTGTAAGAATGACCTCCAGACGGATGGCCTCAGTGTGCTGTTTCGAAAGCAGTTGCAGGAGTGTTGTGGAGGCCTGCGCGTATTTCGAGCGGCGCAACTGCCTGATGGCGGCAATGCGGCTGGATTCATCCGCAGCAGCATCCATCGCGACCTGCAAGGCTCTCACGATTCTTTCCGAGGGGCCTTCTGGGGTTGGTTCATCGCCGTGGGCGGGAAACGGGCATGAGGCAACACCCGAAGCCAGGAACGCGCACAGGAGCACCTTGCAGATTCTTCCGCGTTTTTCCGGCATGACGAGTAATCGCAGGCCTAGTTCACGAACACGAGTTCGTTGGAGAGCAGCAGCACCTGGGCGTATTTTTCCCATGGTCCAAGGCCTTTCAGGGGTGGTTCAGGCGGACCGGAGAAGTCCACCTGGGCCTGCCATTCGTAGCGTTCCTGTGCTTGTTCAGCCGCGTCACGATCCTGAAGCATGACGGCGGGTGCCCAGGCAAACGCCGCCGTGGCCTTCGGGTTGAGCGTCTCTACAACGAAGTCGATCGTGTCACCCTTCCTGACCTCCACGCTGGCGACATTTGCCTGCACGGCGCCATTTTTGGCGGTGAAACGGCCGATCTGCCCGTGCCGGCTGCTGATCACAAGTCCCTGCACACCGTTTTTTACGTCCCTGGGCGCAAGTGTTCCCCTGATCTCGATGAGGGCATCCTTCGGGGCCACCCAGCGCCGGATGACCGCCTGTTTTGGATCGGGGCCTGCGGTGCCGCCATTGGCATCCAGTGCGAGGGCACCCATTCTGCGTCCGGCGTTCCATTTGCTGTTGTCGAACTGATTGAAGGCGGTGAACTGCCTGAGCTTCTTCGACTGGGGGTCGAACCATCCGTAGCCGTATTTCCATGCGGGCGGTTCAGGCGTCTCGGGTTTGCGGTCCATCTGGTTCTGCACAAACTCCCCGCCCAGCTTCAACTCGGTGGCGGTGGGTTGTCGTTGGTAGAGCAGACGGTAGATCGTTTTGATGCGCTCGTCCGTGCGCGCTGCCTTCTGCACTTCGGGGCGTTCCACCAGCGCCTTGGCCTGCTGGATGACGAAGGGTGCGTTCATCAGGAACAACGCCTGTTGAGGCACCGTGGTCATGACGCGCATCGGGCTGGAGATGTCGGGCGGCGCGAAGTCGAAGGTGTTGAAGAACTCCGGCAGCGCGGCGCGGTTGATGTAGCCATAGACCGTGCGGCGTGTGGGAGCGGGACTGGCAGCCAAATCTTCCGGCTGTCCGCCCATGCGCAGGTCGAGCGTCCCGGAAACGGCGAGCAACGTGTCCCGCGTGCCTTCAAAGTCCAATCGGGAACGATTCTGCCGCCACAACAGCGCATTGCCCTGGTCCTTGGAGGCGTGGCGTGGGTTGTCGTCGCTGCTCTGCTGCCATGTGGAGGACAACAGGATCAGCCGGTGCACGTGCTTGATGGACCACTTGTTCTCCATGAACTGCCAGGCCAGCCAGTCGAGGAGTTCGGGATGAGATGGTGGCTCGCCCACAAGGCCGAAATCACTGGGCGTGCTGACAATGCCCTGCCAGATGCGGTTGACCATCACGCGCGCCGTGAGCGGGTTGTCCCTGCTGGCGATGTCCCTCGCCAGTTCCAGCCGTCCGCTGCCCTGCTTGTAGGGCTGGTCGCCAGGCCCATCCAGAATGTCGAGGAACTGCCTCGGCACCACCGCACCACGGCTGTTGGGATTGCCCCGGATGAAAATGGCTGAATTGCGCGGAGTGGCCCTGTCCTGCAA
>CAYQCZ010000301.1:2717-4800 GCA_964415955.1 uncultured Verrucomicrobiota bacterium
CGCGGGGCGGTGCGCCGGGGTGTTTCATCTTCACATCATTCACCTTGCGGATGAGCAGGTTTTCCTTCGCCTCGGTCTGCTGGCTGGTGAGGCGGCGGATGTCACGGTCTTCGAGCGCGAAGGGTGCCCGTTCGGCGTAGAGCAACTGGCGCAGGCCCTCGGCACCCGCATCCATCAGGCGCGTGGGGGCTGAAAGTCCCTTCTCCCGTCGCATGGCCACCAGTGACTGCCACTGGCGGTCCACCTCGGCGAACAGGTTGCCATAGCGCAACGCCAGTTCCTTCATGTCCCTGGGGGCGGTGACGAACAGTCGCGCCACCAGCGGGTTCAATCGATGGGCGGGATCGTTGTTCGCGGCAAACTTCGAGGCCATCAACCGCGCCTTCCCGGCGAATTCATTGTCCTTGAGCGCGCTGAATTCCACCCAGGGCGACAACACGCCGTCGGGTTTCTTCGGCAGGGTTTTCAGGTGGCGTTCGACATTGCCCGCACAGGTGGTGTCCAGATCACGTGCACGGAAGAAGGTGTTCCGTGAAAGGCCCTCCTTCTGGTTGGCGCGTTCGAAATCATGCACTGCGAGCAGGTAATCACCCACGCGCGAGTGCAGGTTGGTGGTGATGCTGAAGGCGTTTGTCGCCCGCAGAAATTCCAGTTCCGCCTCGGCCTTCGCCAGTTCCTTGAGGAAATCCTTGTATGCAGGTGTCTCCCTCACGGGCTTGAGCAGAGGCGGTTCGGCAGGTTCGGTCACGCTGTTGAGCACGCCATGCAGGGCGTAGTAATCCTTCATCGTGACGGGGTCGAACTTGTGATCGTGGCACCGCGCACAGGAAACGGTCAGGCCCATCGTGCCGCGCGTGATGACGTCGATGCGGTCGTCGATGATCTGGTTGACGTCATTGTTGAAGCGGTTGCCCAGCGTGAGGAAGCCCAGTGCCGCCAGCGAACTCCTGTCCTCGCCGGGTTTGAGGCAGTCGGCGGCGATCTGCTCCATCAGAAACTGGTCGTAGGGCTTGTCGTCATTGAATGCCTTGATCACATAGTCGCGATAGGTGAACGCATACAGGTAGCGGTTGTCCCGGTTGCGGATGGTGTCGCCCATGGTGTCGCCGTAGCGCGCCACATCCAGCCAGTAGCGGCCCCAGCGCTCGCCGTAATGAGGCGATTTCAAAAGCTTCTCCACAACCTTCTCAAAAGCCCTGGGCGACTTGTCGGCCAGGAAGGCGTCCACCTCCTCCGGTCTGGGCGGCAGGCCGGTCAGGTCGAAATACGCGCGGCGGATCAACGTCCGCTTGTCAGCCGGTTGCGAGGGTTCCATGCCGTTGGCCTCGAGCTTCTGCAGGATGAAATTGTCCACCGGCGTGCTGACCCACCGCGAATTCCTCACGGCGGGAACAGCCACGGGTTTCACCGGGTTGAAGAACGGATGTTTGGTGGCCTTTTCGGAGTCGGGACCGTATTTGGCCGTGTCTGCCGTGGTCTTCCTGCGCGGATCGGGCGCGCCCATGCGGATCCATTTCTCGAAGTTTGAAATGACTTCCGCCGGCAGTTTGCCACCTTCCTTCTCGGGTGGCATCAGCAGGTCGGGGTCTTTGCCATGCAACGTGTCCATCAGGAGGCTGCTGGCGGGTTTGCCCGGCACGATGGCCGCGCCGCTGTCACCGCCTTTGAGCAGGTCGTCGCGGTTGTCCACGGCCAGTCCAGCGCGGACTTTCGCTTCAGGCTGCGTGCTGTGGCATTTGTAACACTTGTCCGCCAGCACGGGACGGATGTTGCGCTCGAAGAAATCCAGCTCCTGCGGTGTGAGCTTGGAGCCTTCCGAGGCTTGAATGCAGAGGCCGGTGAGCAGGGCAACCGCAGCCACGGTCATCCCGGCTTGTTGGTGAAACGGGGTTGGTTTCATGGGCGTGAACACATGCAGGCGGTGACGGGCTGGTCAGGCGATGATGTCCTTGACGACATTGCCGTAAACATCGGTCAGGCGGAAATCGCGTCCGTTGTAGCGATATGTCAGGCGTTCGTGGTCGAACCCGAGCAGGTGCAGGACGGTGGCGTGCAGGTCGTGGACGTGCACCTTGTTGATCAC
>CAYQCZ010000301.1:4810-5775 GCA_964415955.1 uncultured Verrucomicrobiota bacterium
CCTCGGCTGCTACGAGGAAAGGTTTTGCCGGTATCGCGTAAACCTGTTTTGCCGGAACAGAAACAAGTTCCTTCTCTGGATAACGCAGCGCTGTGAGTTTCCCGCCGAAGACGCAGCCGGTGTCAATGTTGATGGTTCGATTCAACCACTCCGGTTCGGGAACAGGCGTATGTCCATACACGACCGCCGCCGTGCCGCGATATTCAGCGGCCCAGTTGTAACGCACCGGCAAACCGAATTCATCCGTCTCGCCAAATGCCAGGCCGCCCTTCACGCCGCCACCGGCCAGCCAGTAGCTGAAACCGCGGTTGTTGTGGTCGCGTCCCGGCACTTCAAATTTGTTGCTCGCATTGGGCAGTTGCCGTGTGGGCGTGCGGCCGAACTCACCGCCCCACACCACCAGCGTGTCCTTGAGCAGGCCGCGCTGCTTCAAATCCTCCATCAACGCGGCGATGGGTTTGTCGCACTCCGCCGCCTAGCCGCGCAGGGATTTGTCGAGGTTCTGATGATGATCCCAGCCGTTGTGCCACACCTGCACCATGCGCACGCCGCGCTCGAGCAGGCGGCGCGCGATCAACATCTGGCGGCCCTGTTCGCTGTCCGCGTTGTAGGCGGCGCGGACCGATTCCGGTTCCTTGCTGATGTCAAATGCGTCGGTCGCCTCCATCTGCATCTGGTAGGCGAGTTCACACGACTGGATGCGCGCCTCGAGCTGCGCATCCTTCTGCAATTGCTGGCTGTGAAGGCTGTTGATCTTGGCCAGCAGATCAAGCTGGTCGCGCTGCTCGGAGCGCGAGGTGTAGCTGTTGCGGATGTTCTCGATGAGTTTCTCGATCTCCTTGTAGCGCGTGTTGATGTGCGTGCCCTGGTATGCGCCCGGCAGGAAGGCGGAACGCCAGTTCTGCGCGCCGCCGAGCGGTGAGCCGGGGGCCAGCACGATGAATCCCGGCAGGTTCTCGTTCTCA
>CAYQCZ010000302.1:0-5771 GCA_964415955.1 uncultured Verrucomicrobiota bacterium
CCCTCCGGCAGTTGTCCTGACCAATCGTTTCCTCTCCATCCGCAGCGAGACGGTCCACATCCTCAACGAAAACCGGGAACCCGTCACCGACCAGCCCCTCCGGCATGAGGGCAATGTGCGCGACGCCCAGTTCAGCCCCGATGGACAACGCATCGTCACTGCCGGGGCGGACAACACCGCGCGCATCTGGGATGCGACATCGGGTCTGGCGCTGACACCACCCCTGCGCCACGGCGGCCCCGTGTGGGCGGCTCGCTTCAGCCCCGGCGGACAGCGCATTGCCACGCTCTCGCTGCTTGATCGCGCCGCACGCATCTGGGATGCCAACACCGGCCTTCCACTGACGGAACCCATCCGCGTGCCGGGCCTGATGCGGGACATCGAGTGGTCGGCCGACGGCCAGACGCTGATCGTCAGGGGACAACGCACACGACTGGGCTGGGATGTCCGTCCCGGAGGCATGGTGGGTGTGTCCCTGCGCCAGGAAAACACCATCAATTCCGTGCGGTTCAGCCCGGATGGCCGCTGGGTGGCCGTCGGTTCCAGGGATGGAACGGTCCGAATCTGGGACACGCGCACCGGAGTTCCCGTCAGTCCTCCGATGATTCACGAACGATCGGTGAACCTTGCGGTGTTCAGCCCGGACGGCTCCCTGCTGGCGACGGCATGCGATGACTCGACCGCGCGCATCTGGAAATCCCGCACGGGCGAACCGTTGCTCGCCGCGCCCCTTCAACATCAGCGGGAAGTGAAGACCGTGGCGTTCAACGCGGACGGCACCAGACTGGCCACGGCCTCCCTTGATGGCACAGCCCGCGTGTGGGATGTCTCCACGGGACAGCCCGCCCTGCCACCGTTGCACCACCCGCGCGAAGTGCTGAGCTCGGCCTTCAGTGCGGATGGAATGGTGCTGCTCACAACGGCCCGCGATGATACGGCCAGGGCCTGGGATGCCGTCACGGGCGCCGGCCTGGGACAGCCCATGCGTCATCAGGGGCATGTGTTCGAAGTCAATTTCAGTCCGGACCAGCAACGGGTTGTCACCGCATCCGCCGATGGAACGGCAAGGGTGTGGCATGTAAAAACCGGCGAGCCATCGACGGAACCCCTCAGCCACAACGGCCTGGTGCATGCCGCGAAATTCAGCCCGGACGGCAAATACATCATCACCGCATCCGCGGACCGCACAGCGCGCCTCTGGGATTCACAGACCGGCCAGCCCGTGGGCTCGCCGCTCATGCATGACGCCTCGGTGATCCAGGTCCATTTCTTCCCCTCCGGTTTGCGGGTGATGACCACGGGCATGGACCGGTCGGTTAATGTGTGGGATGTGTCCAGCAGCCAGCCCCTGACGGAAACATTCCTTCCCGTGCCCGGCACGAGAGCGGGAGGCAACCCGTTTTTTGAGAGCGTCCAGACCACGGATCTGGACGCTGCGGGCAACTGGATCGCCTTCGCCAGCATTGACGGCACCGTCCAAATCGTGAAACCGCTGACCCCTCCCCTGTCGGCGCCTGAATGGCTGGCCACGCTGGGCGAAGCCATCAGCGGTGAAAAGATCAACCAGAAAGGCCTGCTGGAGAGCGTCGATGCGCGCAGCCTGCTGCAGGTCAGGGAAATGCTGGCCCGGTCGCCCGAGGATGACTTCTTCACAAGATGGGGACGCTGGTTCTTCGCGGACCGTTCCACACGTGGCATCTCCGTGGAATCGGACATGACCGTGGCGGAATACGTGAGGAGAAAAATTGACGAAAACAAGACAACGAGCCTGCTGGAGGCGCTCCGGATCGAGCCATCCCATCCCGTCGCGCTTGCCCGGCTGGCCAGGGCAAGACTGGATGATGCCGTGCTTCCATCCATGCGCACGCAGGCGGAATCCCTGTTCCTGAGCGAACGGGCGCTCCAGCTCGCCCCGCGTGAACCCGAGACATGGCAGCGCCGTGCGGAGGTGCTGACCCTGACGGGCAGCCTCAAGGAGGCCCTGGAAACCGTCACGGAGGGAATGAAGATTTCCAAGATTCACCCCGGCTTGTGGCATGCACTCGGACTGGCGCTGGAGAAATCAAACCGTCTCACCGAGGCGGATGCCGCCTACACACGCGGGATCGAACTGGCACAGAACGCCGGCCTCAACGGCCTGCGGGATGCCATCTTCCAAAGCAGACGCGCCCTGCGCCAGTCCATGAACACCGAACCGCCGGGCGGCGCGACTCGTGACTGAGCCGGCCCGTGCATCCGGCGAAAAAGGCCTTGCGAACGCCGTTTTCAGTCCTTAGTTTGCGCACCGCTTTGCTGCGCGCTTAGCTCAGTGGTAGAGCACATCCTTCACACGGATGGGGTCGCAGGTTCAAATCCTGCAGCGCGCACCATCCCTGCCTCATCGCACCTTTCTCACCCGGAAAAACCTCTGCGCCGACTGAGTGTTCACCAGTGCGTATGTTCCAGTGCCTGTCACCGGCACAACGGCAGGATGCTCCAGCGTCCAGGTCGTCAAATCCGTTGAAGACTGCACCTCATAAAGCTCAAACGGACGGGCGCTCCATGTCACCCCTGCAGGTCCGAAGGAAACCACCGCAAGTTTCGAGGCCGCATCCTTCGGATCCGTCCCCATCAGATACTCCTGGAAATTGGTGAAACCATCCCCGTCGAAATCATCCCCTGGAAGTGCATTGGCCACGGCACCCGGATCGATGTTGCCAAAGTTGGCCAGTTGCCAGTTGTCCGGAATGCCGTCGCCGCCACCGGCGGGCTTGGTGTCGATGCTCAGGGAAATCACCCTCACCTCATTGAACGGCGAGGCGTTCACCCCATCCGACAGTCGAAAGTAAATACGGTCCACCGCCAGCCCGCTCTCCGGACTGATGGGATCATTCTCATCCGTGGCAGTGCCCTCGGGAGCCAGATATCTGGCGAGGCTGCCATCGACGGTGAATCTACCGGGGTCCAGTGGATCAAAGGCCGTTTCAATCGTCAGTGAACCCGGCTGCAGGTCGTAACCGCGCATTTCCACTTCATTGATGCCGGGCACGTTCGGCATGCCACCGAAAATCGATGTGGCGCGCAAGACCCGGTCAAAGGCATACGGCGGCGTGTTGGCTGATGGATAGAGTTCGCGCATCTTGGGGCCGTCGTAATCACCCAGCACCGCTCCCCTGCCCCCTGATGTCTGGAAATACATGATCGCCCCCGCCAGCAACGGGTTGTTCTCCGGGGACGTGTTGCTCGAGTGTGCCAGCCCCAGGGCATGCCCGATCTCGTGGCAGACAATCTGGGCGAAATTCACGGGATTCGAGGTAAAGAACGCGTCGGCATGCTTGATCACCACCGACCCGTTCACCGACCGGTGGCATTCCTGGCTGCCAACCCTTCCACCAAAACCCCAGTGCGTGTCGAGCGGCACGGCGTTGGCCAGCGCACCTCCCCTGCCCAGCACCTGCGCTTCATTGATGAAGTTGAAGGCGTCATGCAACTGGATGCGCAGCCTTCCGTCGGACGCATTCACATTGGCCGCCGCCATGCCAAAGCTGGCCGTGCCTTCAATCCTGAACTTCAGGCTGCTCACGGCACTCCATGCATTCAACGCGTTGGTGACCGCCGCAAGCGCCTGCTGCAGGGTGATGCCAGACGGAAGCTGATCCGCATCCACCAGCACGGGAATGAACTCGCCACGGTCGCATTGAATGAAGCGGGACGGATAGTTGTCCCCCTCGAAATTGTAGAGAATAAGCCCGGTCACACTGCTGCTGGCGGCAACGCGGGCGGCACGCCCTGGCACACCGAGAAAGGAAGCCGCCTGATCGGTCACATCGGCTCCCGGCTCCTCCGCATCCGCACACAGCATGCGCACCGAAGCCAGAGTGGCTTCATCCGGCGGCAGCAACGGGGCAGGCTCCGTGGTCCTGGCAGCACCGGAAGCAGGAACCGGCACCCGATGCAGCCTTCTGGCGCTGTGATCGCCCTGAAGCGCAAACAACGTCCCGTCCTCCCTGCGTCCCAGAAACAGGAGCATCTCCTGGCCTGCAGTGAACGTCGGCGACGCACTGTCGTATTCCGCAGTGCGGCCATCAACTCCGCCCCGATGCAGCAATCTCACAATGGGCGGAAACGTGCCCTTGATGCCCTCATCCACCCGGAGACTGGTCTGTGTGTAAATGTGGCCGTCCCCACCGCGGAAGGACACGTTTTCCAGCACACTGCCACGGAAAATCACCGCCGACTGGCTGACATGCGCGTCCAGCGCCAGCGGCCTGACGGAATACGCCGGGGCGGACACCACCCCGATCAAGTTGAGCAAGGCAACGAGGCGAATGCGGTTCGTTGCAACGCGCCGAAGCGCACGATGGAAGGAGAAAAGAGGGCACGTCATGAGAAACACTTGATAACCCGGACAACACACAACCAACCCATCCTCGATAGCACGCCGGGCTGTGCTTGGCAACGCTGCCCAATGACAAACAGCCTCCACTCGGTGTCCCGCCCTGGCACCGACAAAATCATGTTGTTGAAAACAGCGCCAGACATGCACCATGCCGGCGTCGATCCCATTTGAACTTATGAGCCATCCACGAATCCACGGAAGCCTGGCAGCACTGTTCCTCGGAGCCTGCGTCGTTCTTCACCACGACGGCCATGCGGCCGATGAATTCGTCCCCACGCCTTATCATCAGGTTCAGCCCGGAGCGCCCAAAGGCAGCGTCGTGGCCTACACCAACTGGTCCAGTCAGGTGTTCACGAACACAACACGCGACTGGTGGGTTTATGTGCCCGCTCAATACAAGGCGGAGACGCCGGCCTGTGTCATGGTGTTTCAGGACGGCCATGATTATGTAAACCTCAAGGGCAACTGGCGCGTGCCCACGGTGTTCGACAACCTCATCGCCAAAGGCGAAATGCCGGTGACCATCGCCATTTTCATCAACCCGGGACACAACGGCCGTTACAAGCCCGAAAGCCCGTGGCGCGTCAGCAACCGGAGCTTTGAATACGATTCCCTGGGCGACCAATACGCGCGGTTTCTGATCGATGAAATCCTCCCGGAAGTCCGCAGGAAGTGGAACATCACCAACGACCCCGCTGGACGGGCCATCTGCGGTGCCAGCAGCGGCGGCATCTGCTCGTTCACCGTGGCCTGGGAACGACCGGACCAGTTTGGCAAGGTGTTGAGCACGATCGGCAGCTTTGTGGACCTTCGCGGCGGTCACGTGTATCCGTATCTGATCCGCAAAACCGAGCGCAAACCCATCCGGGTCTATCTCGAAGACTCCAGCGGCGACCTCGACAATCCCTTCGGCAACTGGCCGCTGGCAAACCAGATGATGGCCGCCTCCCTGCGCTACATGAAGTATGACGTCCGGTTTGATTACGTGGAGGGCTACGGCCACAACAGCAAGCATGGCGGGTCTGTTTTCCCTGAAGCCCTGAAGTGGCTGTGGCGCGATCATCCGCGTTGAGCCACGCATGCGGCCAAGCGGCGTGGACAGGCCGCCCCGGTGGGATCGATCAGCCGGGCTCGATGCCCCTGATCATCACGACAAACTCGCCCTTGAGCGTCCGGCTTCTGGCGGCTGCCAGCAGTTCAACGGGGCTGCCCCGCAGGAATTCCTCGAATTTCTTGGTCAGTTCCCGTGCCAGAACCACCTCCCGGTCAGGCATGATCCGTGCAAGCTCCTCCAGCAAACGCTCAATGCGGTGCGGAGATTCATACAGCACGACCGTGGCTTTCAAACCGTGAAGTTCCTCCAGCCGTTTCGTGCGCTGGCCGGATTTGTGGG
>CAYQCZ010000303.1:0-5764 GCA_964415955.1 uncultured Verrucomicrobiota bacterium
GGATTCGGTTCGCAGGGACACGCCCACGCCCTGAACCTGAAGGACAGCGGATTGAAGGTCATCATTGGCCTCTACGCCAAGAGCAAGTCCCGCGCCGTCGCCGAGGAGTACGGCTTCGAAGTGCTGGACACCGCCGAGGCCGTCAAGAAGGCCGACGTGATTTTCATCGCCTGCCCCGACACCAAGATCGCCGCGATCTACAATGCCGACATCGCCCCGCACCTGACCAAGGGCAAGACGCTGCTGTTCAGCCATGGCTTTTCCATCCATTTCAAGACCATCGTTCCGCCGAAGAATGTGAACGTCATCATGGTCGCCCCCAAGGGCCCCGGGCACATCGTCCGCCGCCAATACACCGAGGGCAAGGGTGTCCCCAGCCTGATCGCCATCTACCAGGGCGGCAACGCAGCCCGCAAAATCGCCCTCGCATGGGCCAAGGGCATCGGCGGCACACGCGCCGGCGTGATCGAAACCAGCTTCAAGGAGGAGACCGAGACCGACCTGTTCGGTGAACAGACCGTGTTGTGCGGTGGCGCCAGCGCGCTGGTGCAGGCAGGCTTCGAGGTGCTCGTCGAGGCGGGTTACTCGCCCGAAATGGCCTATTTCGAGTGTTTGCACGAGTTGAAGCTCATCGTCGATCTGATGAACGAGGCGGGCATCGCCGGCATGCGGTTCTCCATCTCGGAAACGGCCAAATGGGGCGACGTCACTGTCGGACCCAAGATCATCGACAAGAGCGTCAAGAAGCGCATGAAGGCCGCGCTCAAGGACATCCAGACCGGCAAGTTTGCCAAGGGCTGGGTCAAGGAATACGAAACGGGCTACAAGAAATACAATGCCCTGCTCAAGGCGGGTGCGAATCACCCCATCGAAAAGACCGGGGCCAAGCTGCGCGCACTCATGCCCTGGATGCAGAAGCGCACCATCAAGGGTGTGCAGGCCGCCTATTAAAAGACAGGTTTCGCTGCGAATGAGAGTTGCGGGTTCGCCCGCAACTCTCATTTTGCATTGGTGTTCAACGCGCGGAGCCATTAGATTGAAACCATGAACCCGGCAGTCATCATGATACGCAAGACGCTGTTGCTCATCGTCACGATGGGCACCGTGACATCTGCCATGGCCAATGCCGACCTCGGCCCTTTTGAGGCCATTGTGAAGCGCAATCCCTTCGGGCTGAACCCTCCCAAGCCTGTGGAGCCGCCGCCTCCGCCCCCACCCCCGCCCAAGTCAGATGTGACTCTGACCGGCATCACCTCGCTGATCGGAGGCAGGCCCAAGGCCTATTTGATGACCAAGGACGCCAAGGGCACGCCGGAGTATCACACGCTGGCAATCAACGAACGTTCTGGTTCCTTGGAAGTGCTGTCCATTGATTCCGAGACGGGCACGGTCAAGATTCGCAACGGTTCGCTGGAATCCGTCCTAAACTTCAAGGACAACGGCAACAAGACTGCCGCCGTGGCCCCGCCGCCGGGCGCACCCGGTCAACCGCGTCCAGGTGGTCCCCCCGGGGTTCCCACCCCCGTCAACGTGCCCGCCCCCAACACCGGTTCACCCAACGCCCCGGCCAACACCTCCGTTCAACTGGGTGCTCCAGGGCAGGGCGGCGATGGCGGCAATGGCCGGCTGCTTGTGTTGCCCACACGGACGATGCGCACCAGCGGCTCCGACTCGCCGGATCAAAACAACGTGACCGTGCCGCATCCGCCCCAGGCCAATCTTTCCGCCGAGGAATCCGCCGTGATCATGGCCATCACCAAGGAGGCCAAGAAGACGGAGATTCAGTCCGGGAACTTTCCGCCCCTGCCACCTGTGCCGGGCATCGACACGCAGGATCAATAAGGACGGTCCTGCTTCCACCTTCGCCGCGTTCAAGCCTGCAACACCCGTGCCACGCCTCGTTCTATTCGACATCGATGGCACGCTGATACGGACCAATCGCGCGGGCATGCTGGCCTTTGATCGCGTTTTCGCCACGGTCTTTCAAAAGCCGCACGGGGCCGATCATCTTCAATTTGCCGGGCGCACGGATACGTCCATCGTGGCTGATTTCCTTGCCCATCATGCCCTTGATTCCAGTCCTGCCAATTTTCAGAAGTTTTTTGACGCCTACGTGTTCTGGCTGGAACACATTCTGCATGAATCCAATGGCGTGGTGCTGCCCGGAGTTTTGGAGTTGATCGACGATCTTCGCAAACTGCCCGAACCGCCGGTCATCGGCCTCCTGACCGGCAACATCCGACTTGGCGCTGAAATCAAGCTCCGCCACTACGATCTTTGGAGGCACTTTGAGATGGGTGCGTTCGGCGATGATCATTCGGACCGCAACCAGCTTGCCGTGATTGCCCGTGAGCGTGGGATGAAATTGCTTGGGAGTGATCTGGGCGCGCGGGACATTGTGGTGATTGGCGACACGCCGCATGACATCCGCTGTGCGCAGGCGATCGATGCGCGGTGCCTGGCCGTGGCGACGGGGGCTTCGTCACGCGATGAACTGGCGGCCCACAAGCCCGGGTGGCTGGTGAATGATCTGCGGGAGATTTGTGCCGGCGATCTCCGCGGTTGAGCAGGCGGCCAGACGGACGGTCAGCGCGTTTGGCCGGACGGCGGTTCCAGCCTTCGGATTTCCGCCATGATGTCATCCGCCACCTGCTGGTAGATTTCCTTCAAGCGCTGCTTGGAACAGGTCGTGGCTTCTTCGCGCAGTTCCTTGAACAGCATCGGCTGGCCGTAGATGACCTTCAACTGCCTCGGGCGCGGAAAGCGCATGTGCCGGTTGAAGGCCTCGTAGGAGCCGATGACACGCACCGGCACCACTGGCGCGGATGATTTGATCACGGTCAGGCCAATGCCTGAACGGGCTGGCTGAAAGTTGCCGTCCGGCGTGCGGGTGCCTTCCGGGAACAGGATGATGCCACCTCCTTGCAACAGGCGGTCGAGAATCATCTTCAACCCCTTCGCCCCTGCGCCATCGCGGTCCACCGGCACGGAGTTGAGTTTTCTCAGATACCAGCCGAAGCCGGGAAACCGGAAGAGGGATTCACGTGCCAGATAGTTGATCCCACGGGGAAGGGCGGAGCCCACGAGCGGCGGGTCCACAAAGCTGGCATGGTTGGCTGCCAGGATCACCGGGCCTGACACAGGGACGTTGTCCACACCGTAAAGCCGCCAGCGGAAATAGGTGCCGAAGATGCCCCGGCACATCAACCATGTGATTCGGTAAATCGGGTTCACCGCGCTTCTTCCAGGCGTCTTCGGAACTCGGCGATGATGCGTCCGCTGGTTTCATCGGGCGTCTCACCGGAGTTGTTGATGACTACGGCACCCAGGGGGATGATCAGTGGCGCGGCCTTGCGCTGGCTGTCCCGCTGGTCACGTTTGGCGAGGTCCTCCTTCACGCCATCGGCGTCGCGGCGGCGGCTGCGTTCCTCCAGCGAGGCGTCGAGGTAGAATTTGTAGTCTGTCTCCGGGAACACATTCGATCCGATGTCCCGCCCTTCCATCACCAGGTTGCCGAACTGCACGCACTCGCGCTGCTTCTTCTTCATCCAGTCGCGAACCTTCGGCACCGCAGCCACATGAGGCACGGCGGCGCTGGTCTCGGCCGTGCGGATTTCCTTCTCCGGAAAATAACCGCCCACCAGCAGGCGCACCTGCTGGAGGTCATTGTCCTCCACGCACACGAACTTCGGCTTCCAGCGTCGCAACTGGATGCCCACTGCCTTCGCGTCATGGACATCCACGCCGCTTTGCAGGCAGTGCCAGGCCAGCGTGCGATACATCGCGCCGGTGTCCACATACACGTAGCCGAGTTTCTTTGCGATCAGCCGGGCATTGGTGCTTTTGCCGCTGGCGCTGGTGCCGTCGATGGCGATGACGATGGAGTTTTTCAACTGTTTGTTCACTTCGTTGCGGGCGGAGTCTGGATAAACGCCCGCCCGATTTCAACCACGCCAACTGCAAACTTTCCAACCTCCGGCTTCAATGTAGAGTCCACCCATGGAACTGAGCCAGTCATTGGCCCGCGCGGACGAACTCAAGGCGCAAATCGACTCTCTCCGGCCCATCAAGCCGGAGCAGGAGCAGCGTATTCTCCAGAAGTTCCGCCTCGACTGGAACTACCACTCCAACGCCATCGAGGGAAACACCCTCACGCTCGGCGAGACGCGTGCGTTCCTGCTGGAAGGTCTTACGGCGAAGGGAAAACCCTTCAAGGACCATCAGGACATCAAAGGGCACAACCAGTTGATCCAGTTTCTGGAAGCCTTTGTCCGGCAAAAGGAAGTTCTTGGCGAAGCCGCCATCCGCGAGATGCACAAAATCCTACTGGTGGAACCCTACCACGTCGAAGCGCGGACACCCGATGGCCAAACCACCCGAAAGCTCGTCAAACTGGGCGAATACAAGACCGAGCCGAACTTTGTCCAGACCGCCACGGGCGAGTGGATTCGCTATGCACTGCCGGAAGACACCGCTCCGAAGATGGCGGAACTGGTTGGCTGGTATCGCCAGCAGATCGAAACACGCTCCGAACACCCGTTGCTGGTCGCAGCGCTCTTTCATCATCGCTTCACCAACATCCATCCCTTCGATGACGGGAATGGCCGCATGGCCCGCGCCTTGATGAACCTCATCCTGATGCGTGAAGGCTTTCCACCAGTCATCATCAAGGACAAACAACGCCAGGAGTATGTGGCAGCGCTGCGCAAGGCCGATGCCGGAGACACTGCGGAACTGGTGGGTTTTCTTTGCGAAGAGCTGAACTGGTCACTGGAGCTGTTCCTGCGAGGCGCAAAGGGTGAGGATGTTCAGGAACTGAATGATTTGGACAAGGAAATTGAACTGTTCAAGCGCCGCCTGCCCGACACAGAAATTCCACTAGAAGCATCCGTGGGGACCCAAGATGGAGTCGTCGTCAATTCAATCGTGCCATTGCTCAATCAGCTAATCCCCAGAATGAGCCGCCTGGATGAATTATTTGCGACCAGTAAGAGAGAAGTCGAATTCAGGCTTCAGAGCGAGCATTCAAAGTATCACACCAACCCGTTTAAAGACGCCACAGAGGTCAATCTACTTGCTGGTCAAATGATTCGGACCAGCCTGCTTCGTTCTATGGAAGTGAGATTCTATTGGGAGCGATTCAAACGCGGAGGAGTGAACGCCCACAATCTAGGCAGCAATTTTCATGTCCTTTTCAACGACATGAGTTACCGCATCACGACACAGCCGGGCTTTGAACGGACTTACATTTATCAGCATCGCCTTTCCGAGGATGACATTCGCACCATTGTGGAATTGATGGTCAGGCAAAACATGAAGCTTATTGAAGATTGGGTTCCTCAATCTTCCAAGAAGGGCTGAAAACTACGCCCAAAACCTGGCTCATTCCGCGAACAGTTCGTCGTGCGTGAGTTTGCGTCCGGTGTGACCGTCGAGAATGGTCGCACCGAGGCCGTGGGGCGGGGGTGTGGCCAGTTTCTGGAAAAAGTTGGGGAAGGTCTTTTTCACGCAGGCGGGATTCTTGATTTTGATGCCGGGCACCTTCAAGCCCAGAACCGCAAAACACATCGCCATGCGATGATCGTTGTAGGTTTCGATCTCCGCGCCGTGAAGCTGCGACGGATACACCGTCAACGTGTCACCTTCCTCAATCACCTTGGCACCGCACTTGGTCAGCTCAGTGCGCAAGGCGACCACCCGCTCGAATTCCTGGTCTCGAAGCCGACCGATATCGGTGAACTTCTCCGGCAAGATGCCGTTTGAT
>CAYQCZ010000304.1:0-5763 GCA_964415955.1 uncultured Verrucomicrobiota bacterium
CGAGGGAGGCGATGGCGCAGGATTATGCGGCATGCGGCAAGTCGCTGCTGTTCGAGCAATTGGTGGAGTTCATGTCGTGGGACAAGGGAAACGCAGCCTACGGTGAAGCCGCCGCACGGCTGGACATGACCGAAACCAACCTGCGAACCAATGTCTATCGGATGCGCAAACGCTACCGCGCCATGCTGGAGGCGGAAATCGCCCACACAGTGGAAACGCCCCAGCAGGCGCGTGATGAACTCGCGCACCTGCTTGATGTTCTTCGGTTAAGCTAATCGCCCTTCAACAGCAGCGTCACAATGGGACAGAGTTTCACATAGAAGGGTAAACCGGCACAACGCAGTTCCGTGCCACGTTGAAGCCAGGATGCAACACATGTTCCTCCTCATCATTGAACCGCCGTCGGGCGGGCGCTTTGAGCATCGTCTCGAAGAAGGCTCTTACGTCCTCGGACGCGAAGACGGCATCTGCGATGTCGTCTTCGCCTCACCGGAGGTTTCACGCCAGCACGTTCGTCTCACCCTCAAGGACGGGCTCTGCACCGTGGAGGACCTCGGCAGCACCTCGGGCACGTTCCACTCCGGACAACCGATCACCGAACCGGCTTCGCTGGGCTGTCCGTTTGAGATTCACCTCGGCACGGTCCGGGTCAGCGTGGCAGTGGCGGAAGGCGGCGGTGAAGCCGGAACGACCATCATCGGCGAATCCGGCGTCCCGCAATCATCATCGTCCACCGGTGCCACCTCCACCCACTACATCCCTGGCAGGGAAATCGGCAAGGGCGGCATGGGCTCGGTGCTCGAAGCCAACGATCAACTGCTCGGCCGCACCGTGGCCATGAAGGTGATCCGCTCCAGCACGGGGGATTCGGAGGGCATGCGCCTGCGCTTCATTCGCGAAGCCACAGTCCTGGCACGACTCGAGCATCCAAACATCGTGCCCATCCACGAGATGGGAAAAGACTCCCAGGGCCGTCTCTTCTACACCATGAAGAAGGTGGAGGGGCGCACGCTCCAGGCGATCCTTGACGATCTCAGCGATGGCGATGCCGCCACAGTCAATGAGTTCACGCTGGACCGCCTGCTCAATATCTTTCGCAAGGTGTGTGATGCCATGGCCTTCGCGCATGCGAAGGGTGTGATCCATCGCGATCTCAAGCCGGAGAACATCATGGTGGGGAAGTTCGGCGAGGTCCTCGTCATGGACTGGGGTCTGGCCAAGGTGCTGCATGATGTGGCGCAACTGGCCGCGGAGATCCAGCAGTTGAAAGAGGCTTCTTCACCTCAAATTGAAGACACCGCCGGCACACAACTGCCCACCGGGTTTCAGGAACTGACCGACTCCCAACTGCGCGGCAGTTCCCAGAACCTGACGATGGACGGAGCGGTGATGGGTTCGCCGCAATACATGCCCCCGGAGCAGGCCGAGGGCAAAGTGGCCGAACTGGACGAACGCTCGGACATCTTTTCACTGGGCGGCATTCTTTACTCGATTCTGACGCTGCGGGCGCCGGTGGAAGGCCGGACAGTGGCGGAGGTGCTGGAGAATGTGAAGAGCGGCAACATCCTCTCGCCGACGCAGTTCAACACGGGCAGTTCCTCTACAGGGAGCAACAAGCTGCCCAAGGGAAGTGTCAAAGATCCCAGGCTGATAACACCCCTGCCCCATTGCCCTGGCGGGAAGGTTCCGTCGGGCCTGTCCGCCGTCAGCATGAAGGCGTTGGCCGCGGATCCAGACCGGCGTTATCCGGATGTCCGGGAGCTCTCGGCGGATGTGGAGGCTTTCCAGCGGGGATACGGCACCAGTGCCGAAGCTCTGACCGCCCTGGGCCATGCCGCCCTTTTCGTGAAGCGGCACAAGGGTATTTCCATCGCGGCCGCTGTGTCCATCAGCCTGATCGCCCTGCTCACCGCCGGCTTTGTGTGGAAGGTTCTGGCCGAAAAGAAGAAGGCCGAGCAGGCGGGGGAACAGGCCTTCCAGGAAAAGACCAATGCCCTGTTCCAGGCTGAAATTGCCGGGACCGCCACGGCTGAGGCCCTCAAGAACCTGGCGCGATCCCGGCTCACCCAGGCCGACCAGGCTTACCAGCTCAAGAACTGGCCGGAGACCCGCCGTCACCTGGACGACCTTGGCGAACCGCCCCCCGAATTGAAAACGGACCGCGATTATCTCGCCCGACAACTGGATCAGTCCCTCAAGCCGGAAACCCCCTACCCGCCCGCTGTCTGGAACGTGGCCCCTGACCCCAGCCGGCCCGGGGTCTTCGCCATGCCCAGCCAGAACGGGTTCGTGGATTTCATCAACCTGGAGACCGGCGCGCGTGTGAGTCGGGTGGAAAAGAGTGGCGACTACAAAACGCCGGCGGTTTCTCCGGACGGCACGCACTTGGGTCTCGCTGGCACCAATGGCAAAGGCATCTCGGTCCATGAGACCGCCTCCGGGAAGCGCCTGACATGGTTCGACACGCCTCAGGAAGGTCTTCGGGCCTTCTCATTCAACGCCGACGGCACCCGCCTTTTTCTCGCAAGTTCCAAGGGTGTCACCGCGTATGATTTGTCTGGAAACCTGGTCTGGCAGTGGCAGGGCTCCGTGCAGGCGGCCCACGCGAATCCTGAAGGCCACCCGCTGGTCGTGGCCAACCAGGAGGCCATCCATTTGCTGGACCCGGCGACCGGCAAGGTGCTCAAGAAACTGCCCGCCGCCGCCTACCCCATCCGGTTCATTTGCCTCAGTCCCGACGGTTCACGCCTGGTTTACACGGAAACCATGGGGGGATGCTTCGGCCTGGACGCAGTCACCGGCGAGCCCCGGTTCCAGTCCATACTCGGCCGCCGTTATCCCATCGATCTCCAGTTCCTTCCCGACAACGAGTTCTTCATCGCCGCCTTCGCGTTGCCCGGCCAGGAGGACACCTTTTATGTCGAAGCCTTCAGCGCCAACACCGGCACCTGGGTGCGGACGTTTTCAGGCGGGGTGAGCCAGCCACGCAATCTGGCGGTCCATCCACGCACCGGCCACATCGCCTCGTCCGGCGACCGGGTCAACGGCTGGGGCCCGGGCGTCCTCAAGGCCCTGGTGACCGTCGGCATCGATCGGAACTCCAAAATGCCCGGCAACGCCTGGGGTTTCCTCGATGAAACCCAGATCCTCTTCCGTTCCCCTTACCGGGGCAAGGTAAGCCTTGTGAGCCTGGAATCATTTGAAACCACGGACCCCAACGTCCTCTTCCCGAACCGGGACCTGGAGGACGCCTTCCATTTTGACCTGTCCCCGGATCGGTCGCATCTGCTGGCGATTCAGGCCGCCCGCGCCGGCATGACCAACACCGTGGCCCGGGTTTACCGGAAATCGGGCAGCCAATGGACCCTCAAGAACGAGATCCCCTTCCTTTGGAGAGGCGCCCAGGCCCCTCACCTGCTGCGTCTGGCTCCCGATGCCAGCGCCTTCCTGGAGGCCAATTTTTACCTCAGCCGCATTCACGCTTTGAACGGCAGCCCGGACCCCGTGATACTGGCGCACGACCACAACCGATGTTACATCATCGACGCCTTCTGGCTCGACCGGGGAAAGGCCCTGCTCGGAGCCCATTACGGCACGCAAACCCGCGGCCGGTCGGACGCCATCGAATTCCTGCGCCGCTGGAACCCGATCACCGGTGCCTCCACGGCGGCCCTCAGGAATCCGACCGTGATCCATGCCGTGGCCATGGACCCTGGCGAAACCCGCTTCGCCGAAGCTGGTCTGGGCCGTGAAATCCGGATTCGCAACGCGGCCACCCTCGAAGTCATCCGGGAGTTCCGCGCCCATGACGCACCCATCCGGGCGCTATCCTGGCACCCCTCACAGCCCATCATCGCCAGCGCCTCCCTGGACCGGTCCATCCGATTCTGGGACGCGGATACCGGGGAACTCGTCGATGAACTCTACGGCATCTCCGCCGACCCCCAGGCCATGAAGTTCGGTCCGAAGGGGAACTGGCTCGCCCTTTCCAGCGATGATCCGGAATTCCAGCTTCGTGTTTGGGAGACCACCGAGATCGGCACCGGCCCTCCGCTGCTTCGCCGCACCACTTTCCTCAAACAGAAGACCGAATCGATCGAGACATTCACCCTTCAAACGCCGAAGTTGTTTACGGAAGCCGCGGACAAGGAAGTGCTCGACCGGCTCACCCGGGGGGAATCGGTCGACCTCGTGCCGTTCATGCAGGATCCGGAATCCGGTCCCTGGCGGGTCCGGGACGGCGCTCTGGTCAGCAACCCGAAAGCCAGGCTCCCCATTCTCCTGCTGCCTGCCCTCCTGGACCGCATGCAGGCTTACACCATCCGCATTCGACTCCAGGCCATCGCCCCCAACGAGGCCTTTACCGTCAACCTGCCCATCGGCCAGTCGTCGGTGGCCTACTCCATCAATTCCTATGCATGGGCGGGTTACAGTTCCGGCCTGAGAATCCTCGATGGCCAGTTCCGGCCGGTGGGAGAGCATGCCCGCCAGGGAAAACTCATTAGCGATGAGGAAGTTCATGAACTCTTCCTCCGTGTGGAACGACCGGATGGCCAGGACCAGATCCACATCTCCGTGGATCTCGACGGGGGGAATCTGCAGGATTGGGAGGGTGCCAGGAGACGCCTGACGCCTACCGAGACTTTCAAGAATGAGGATCCCGGACGCCTCGCATTCGTTTGTTACAAACAGGGCTGGCGCATCAAGTCCGTCGAGATTCAAGGACAACCCCTGCCCTGAGGCCAAAATCCCACTCCCAGGCACCCCATGTTCCTCCTCATCATCGAACCGCCGTCGGGCGGGCGCTTTGAGCATCGTCTCAAAGAAGGCTCTTACGTCCTCGGACGCGAAGACGGCATCTGCGATGTCGTCTTCGCCTCACCGGAGGTTTCACGCCAGCACGTTCGTCTCACCCTCAAGGACGGGCTCTGCACCGTGGAGGACCTCGGCAGCACCTCGGGCACGTTCCACTCCGGTCACATCTTGAAGGAACCTGTCTCGCTGGCCTGTCCCTTTGTGCTCCACCTCGGGGCGGTGCGGATGGAAGCCGCCCAGGTTTCTTCTGCGCCTGGCACGGATGGCTTGAAGTTGAAACAGGTCGAACAGGCGGACTCAAACACGGGGCACTACACGGCAGGTCAGGAAATCGCCCGGGGCGGCATGGGTGCCGTGCTGGAAGCACACGACCGCCTGCTGGGGCGGACGGTCGCGATGAAGATGATTCTGCACGAGATCGGTGATTCCCCGAACCTGCAGCTGCGGTTCATTCGTGAGGCCACCACGCTTGCCCGGCTCGAACACCCCAATATTGCGCCCATCTACGAACTTGGAAGGGACGCCCGGGGACGACTTTTCTACACGATGAAAAAGGTGGATGGCCGCACGCTTCAGGCCATTTTGGATGACCTTCGATCCGGTGATCAGGAAACGGTCGGGGAGTTCCCCCTCGAACACCTGCTCACCGTTCTCCGGAAGGTTTGCGATGCAATGTCGTTTGCCCATTCCCGGGGAGTCATCCATCGCGACCTGAAGCCGGAGAACATCATGATCGGAAAGTTCGGTGAAGTGCTGGTCATGGACTGGGGCCTCGCGAAAGTCCTTCTCGACGGTGCCCAAACCGCCCTCGAGATGCGACCGGGCCAAGGTGGCGAGGATGCCGGAGGTGACGGAAGTCAGGGAAGGAGACTGCCGCATGGCCTGACGGAGCTTTCCGACAGTGAACTTCGCGGGGACGCAGGCGAGGTCACAATGGACGGTTCCGTG
>CAYQCZ010000305.1:0-5749 GCA_964415955.1 uncultured Verrucomicrobiota bacterium
CGGCCAGCTCCGGGATGATGTTCTCCTTGCCGCCCCATGACATGCCCCGGCAGGAGTGGACGTTGACCTTCTCGGTGGCCAGCCATTCAACGCCGCCTGTGAATCCGTAGGCGCCTGTGAGGCTGGTCAGTGCGCAAAGCCGGTTGCGGTGCAGCGCCCACTCCCTGTTTGGCGTCACATGGTCGCCTGGTTTGAGGTGGGATGGAGGCGCGCCGCTGCCGCTGACACAGGCGGCGAGACGATTGTTGTCGTGCGTCTCGCTGTAGTGAACCAGCACGCCCACCCTCTGGCTCTGCTTGAGCGCGTGGTCCAGATAGCCCTGCACCTGGGTGCCGGTGAACTCCTGGAACAATTCACTGTAGGCCCATTGCATGCCGCCTTCCGTGAGCAACGCCTCGGTGTCCCACCAGCCACCGCCCAGTCCCTCCAGAAGAAACAGCGTGTCCGGAAACTCCTCACGCACGCGCGCCACGATGTATTGCCATGCCCTGGCAGGCACCTTGTAGCCGGCATCACAACGGAAGCCATCCACACCGCGGCGGCACCAGACAAGAAATGCACGCGCAATCTCCTCCCAAAGCTCCGGGTGCCTGTGTTCCAGCTCCACCAGGTCCGCCCACACATTGCCCCAGGCGCCGGGGCTGGCGAATTCCCCGTTCTTCTCTCGTAGGAACCATTCCGGATGATTCTCATACAGGATTGCACACCACCCTGTGTGGTTGATCACCACGTCGAGAAACAACCGCGCCCCTCGCAGATGGATGGCATCGGCGAGTTCGCAGAACTGCTGGACGCCGGTGGTTCGCTTGTCGAACTCCACCAGGGCGGGATCGATCGCCGTAAGGTCCTGAACCGCGTAAGGACTGCCAAACCTGCCAAAGCGCGCGAATGTGGTGGGCGTGGGATTGACCGGCAGGAGATGGACGATGCGGCAGCCCAGGCGGTCAATGATGTGCGGCAAATCCCCGGCCAGATCGCGCAGCTTTCCGGAAGGAGGGATCACGGTGTAACCCAGGTGATCCAGTTCGTTCATCTTCGCCTCCAGTGTCGCATCCACCGTGCTGACGGCGGTCTTGCCGGGGCCATGCATGCGGACAAAAGCGCAATAAATCGTGTTGGCCGTCCGGTAATGATCCGGCTGGACGCTCACGCCGAGATCAGCCCCGTTGGTCCAATGCTGGTAGCCGCGCTCATCGGTCACATACGCCTTGGCCTTGAAGAAACCGACCTCGGTCAAGGGAGTCTCCAGCGACCACGTGCCGTCCGGCTCCGGCATCATGGGCACATCACGCCACGAAGCGCCGGCCGGCGGCACATTCTCAAAATGTGCGCGGATGATCTCCTGTCGCACCAGCGTCGCACGGCCAAGATTGGTCCGCACATGGGCCTTCCAGCCTGGAGGGAAGGCATGCCCGCCGGAGGGGCGCACTTCAAATTTCAAGCGGTCGCCAACAAAGCGCACAAGGCGCTCGCCAGCCGGCGGGTTCATGAGGGGTTGTGTCATTCTTGAAAGCCTGCGTGCCACGCAGACGATGGAAGCATGGTGGGAAGCGCACGGATGGGAGTCAATGCAAAGGGCGCCGGGCGGACAAGGCGGGCCATGCAGGTTGCGCACGCGCCGGCACCGCCAATTTCATTGAAGACAGCGGGGCGATGCGCTACCAGTGGGCCGCTGTGGATACGCGCCTTCTGAAAGTTTTCTGTTCGGTCGCCAGAAACGGCAGCCTCGCCGTGGCGGCAAGAGAGCTGCACCTCACGCCGTCCGCCCTCTCGCACAGCCTCAAAGCCCTCGAAACGCATCTGGGCTGCCGTTTGTTCGATCGTGCCGGCAACAAGATGCTGTTGAACCAGTCCGGCGAACAACTGCTTGCCCGGGTGCAGGCACCGCTCGCCGCACTGGCCGAGGCCGAGGAATCCATCAAGAATCTCGCCACCTGGGGGCAGACCAGGCTGCGCATCGGGTCCGCCGCCACCGCCTGCCAGCACATCCTTCCCGCAGTCCTGCGTGAACTGAAGAAACAACATCCCAACACCTTGATCCAGGTGGAGTCCGGCGACATGCCGGAAATGCTGCCGTTGCTGGACAGCAACAAGATCGATCTTGTTCTTGGCATTCATCCTGAGCGTGA
Source organism: uncultured Verrucomicrobiota bacterium (assembly GCA_964415955.1). GTDB lineage: Bacteria > Verrucomicrobiota > Verrucomicrobiia > Limisphaerales > CAYQCZ01 > CAYQCZ01. The sequence continues at coordinate 2,130 of CAYQCZ010000305.1, forward strand.
TCCGCGCTTTGACACCCGCGAGCTGTTCCGGGATGAACTCCTGCTGGTGTTCGCGCCGTCGCACCCATGGGCGGCGGGCAGGCCCATCTCCACCGAGGACCTCCGCAAGCAGCCGCTCATTCTTTATCAGCGCAACAGTTTCACCGCACGGCTGGTGGACGAGTTCTTCAAGGCGCAGGGCATCGTGCCCTGCAGCATCATGGAGGTCGCCAGCATCGAGGCCATCAAGGAACTGGTGAAACTGAACCTGGGCGTCTCCGTCCTGGCCCCCTGGGTGGCGAACAACGAACTCCAGCGCGGCTCCCGCTAGATGCGGCCGCTGGGCCCCCGCCCGCTGGGGCTCGACTGGTGCCTGCCCTCGGCGGCGGGCAGGCGTTTCAACATGGTGGAGGAGCTGTTCACCACGCTCTGCCGCACCCATGCCGCATCCATGCGATTGGATCGCAAGGACGTGCCGCAACGGAAGCAGGCAGCCAGCATCACCCAAGGATCGAGGCCGTGACGGCTGAAATGATCCGCCCGTGAATTTCGACCTGGGTTACCCTCGACCCGCTTTCATCCGTGACGTGAAAGGCGTCCAACGCCATGCCATCGGCAGTGGTGACAAAAGCCTGCTCTATGTTCAATCCACATCCGGCCAGCGCTGAAAGGATGTCGAAGAGCAGGCCGGGCCGGTCGCCCGCCTCCACCTGCACCACGGTGCATCGGTTCCCTGCCTGATTGACCACCTGCACCGCCGGGATGATCTGCTCATGACGTGGTGACACCTTGTGATACTGGGTGGACCACACGGAGGCGAAGCGCGGCGGCTGGCTCAACGCCCCTTCCACCAGAAAGGCAATGCTGTCCAGGCGGCTGGTGTCCTTGATGTGGCCGTCGTCCTCCCCGCATACATCGAACACGTCCAGAACCACATGATCCGACCGCGTGTGCACATCGGCACGAATGACGTTCAACCGCATCGCACCCAGTGCGGCGGCAATCTTCGCAAGCAGGCCGCAGCAATCCCACGAACACACCCTCAGACGCGTGAAGCCTGATTCAGGGAAATGCTGCCACACGACCGCCACCGGTGGTGTCGCCTGCTGGGATGCGGCCAGCCGGCTGAGAAATGCATGCACGGCGGCAAGATCACCAATCAAATCGCCCTCGGTGACCCGCTGCCAGTAATGGTCCGGCATGCAGGCGAAATGGGCCTGGATCTCATCGTGGCCGCCCCTTCCCGGCCAGAGCTCCCTGGCATGTGCCAGCAACTGGACACGGCGGTTGCCGGCCGGATTTGCAGCCTCCGCACCGGTCTCAAGGGAAAGAGTGTCGTCTTCAAGAATCGCTTTCATAACCCGCATCAAAAATGCCGGACAACAGGCCCATCCGCGGCCCCATGGCCATGCGAGCCCGTCTGGCAAACCCTTGTAGCTTTAACAATGCCAACCCCTTGTGGAATCCGCACCCGTCCGCGACCAGATGGAACACAGCGATTCGTTTTCCCTCGTGACACAGGGGGATTCAAATGTTCCTCACCCAGGAGGATCACCAGGGATGCCGCCTCCGGTGGTTGGTCCTGAGCATCAACCATGCGGCGAGGGCAGGTTGCCACAGAAGGGAAGCCCATTCTTGGACAGTGTGGGCAGAAGACGACAGGTCACCTGCCTTTGAGACCGGCAGGCACGTTCACGTGAAGCATGGGGCGTGCATCGCCATCACGCACCCCGACGGGTGCTATTCCCCGTTGGGATAGGAACCGAGAACTTTTACGAACCGGCAATGCTGGCGAAGCAGTTCGATGCCCATCCACGTCGATGAAAAAGAAATACTCCCACGCGCGCTTCTTGTTGGGCCGGGATTCGATCTTGGTCATGTTCAGCCGGAACCGGCGGAAGGGTGCCAGGGCCTTGTGCAACGCCCCCACCTCATGGGCGATGCTGACCACGAGGCTGGTGCGGTCCTGTCCTGTCGGAGGCGGGCACTTGCGACCAAGAACCAGAAAGCGGGTGGCGTTGGAGGAGTTGTCCTGAATGTCGTGCTCGAGAATGGGGAGCCGGTATTTTTCCGCGGCAATCACGCCCGCGACGGCGGCGCTGGCACGCTCCCTTGCCGCCAGTTCGGCTGAACGTGCATTGGACGAGGTTTCCACGATCTCCATGTCCGGCATGTAATGCTGCAGCCAGCCCCGGCACTGGGCCAGGGTCTGGGGATGCACGTAAAGCCTTTTGATCTGTTCGCGCCGGAACCGGCTCAGCAGACAATGGCTGATGGGAAGGACGACCTGCGCCACGATCTGGAGGTCGCTGTCCACAAACATGTCCAGCGTGTGGGTGACGACACCTTCCGTGGAGTTCTCCACGGGCACCACACCATAGTCCGCGCGGTTCCTGGCCACTTCCAGGAAAACATCCGCAATGGTCTTTTGGGAGGCGTAGCGAAGACTGGCGCCAAATTTCTTGAGGGCGGCCTGATGGGTGAAGGTCGCCTCCGGCCCGAGGTAGGCGATGGTCATGGATTTCTCCAATGACAGGGCGCTGGACATGATCTCCCGGTAGATGGCCCGGAGCGAATCATCGGTGATGGGGCCCTTGTTCTGCCTGCACAGACGCGCCAGGACGGCGCGTTCGCGGTGGGGCGCGTAAATCTCCTCGCCCTGCTTGAGCTTGATCTCCCCGATGCCCAGCACGTGTTTGGTGCGCTCGTTGAGAAGCCGGACGATCTGCTCGTCGAGCTTGTCGATGGCCTTGCGGTGGTCCGATATGCTCATGATGCTGGAGATGGCTCCTTGTCCGCGTCTGCCGGCGCTTCGGAGGTTTGTGCGACGGTCTCCTCATTGGATTCCACCTGCTCGAGTGAAAGCTGCTCTGGCGGCGCCGTGGCCAGCCCCGGATCCACGGTGGCAAGGCCCTCGGGCTTCTTGACCGGAATGCGACGCAACTCATCTGCCGCCGGAAGATCTTCAAGGCTGGCGATGCCGAAATACTCAAGAAAGGCCGATGTTGTGCCGTAAAGGCCCGGACGTCCGACCACTTCCGCACGGCCCACCTGCTCCACCAATCCGCGCTCAATCAGGGTCTGCATCACCCCGTCCACCGCCACGCCGCGGATCTCCTCGATTTCTGCCCTCGTGAGCGGCTGGCGGTAGGCGATGATGGCCAGTGTTTCCAGGCCGGGCGCGGAGAGTTTGGGAGGCCTGGACTTCGCCCCAACCAGCACCTTGATCCACGGGGCGAATTCCGGCTGGCTCACGAACTGCCAGGCACCCGCCACGCACACCAGCCGGTAGGTCCGTCCGGCCGTTTCATGCTCCACGGCGAGGGACTGCAGGGCTTCGAGGACATCGTCGTCCTTCGTCTTCTTGAATGACTTGACGTCCGCTTCCTCTGATTGATCGGCGGCGGCAGAAAGCAGGTCGCGCAGTTCGCGTGAGTTCATGGGCTTCTGGGCCGAGAACAGAATGGCTTCGATGATGGACTTCAGTTCCATGGTGGATCAATTGGCAGGAGCCTGGTCCGGCTCGATGGTCGCGGAAAGGTTGCTGGCTGAATCACTGCTCTCGCTGGGCGGCTGCAGCTCCAGAGAGACGGGCGGACGCTCGATGACGATTTCCCCAAAGGTGCTTCCCTGGGTGCAGA
>CAYQCZ010000306.1:0-5747 GCA_964415955.1 uncultured Verrucomicrobiota bacterium
GCGGTGGCGGCGAGCCGGGACAGCGGGCGAATGAAGGGTTGGATCTGCGCCTCCCGCCGGCTCGGCATCATGGCGACGATCTCCTTGAAATTCACATAGCCGGTGATGCCTTCCACCGTGCCATCCTGTGAAACCGGATAACGGGTGTGGAGGGAGGAGGCCGCCGTCTCGAAATTGACGATGTTCGTCTGCCGCGAGTCAAAGAGCATCATGCGTTCGCGCGGGACCATGACGGTGGACACGGTCATCTGACGGAGTTTGGTGGCATTGATGATGATATTGCCTTCCTCGGGACCGATCAGCATTTCATGGCGGGCCATGTCGGCCATGGTCCGCAGGTCCGAGATGCTGATCCGGCGCTTGCCTTTTTTGCTTTTGAAGGGGCGGGAAATCCATTCCGTCACGGCGATGATGGGCGTGAGCGCCAGCGTTATGAAGGTGAGAAAGGGAGCGGCGACCGGGGCGAGGCGTTCGGCGTAACTAACGCCAATCACCTTTGGGATGATCTCCGTCCCCACGAGCACCACGATGGTAAAGATCACGGAGAACAACCAGATCCACTCGTCGCCAAAAATTTCATCGAACGCACTTCCGGCAACGGTGGCTCCGCCGGTGTGGGCCACCGTGTTCAAGATCAGGATGGCAGCAATCGGCCGATCAATCCGTTTCCGCATGTTCTGCCAGACCTCGGCGTAGCGGTGGCCTTCCTTACGTTTTCCTTCCAGATGCACGTCGTCGAGGCTCAGCAGGGTTGCTTCGAGCACCGAGCAGACAAAAGACACGATGATGGCTGTGGCGCAGGCGATGATGAAGATGGTCATAATAGCAAAAGTGTTGTGCGAATTGTCTGGGTGCGAATTCGTTTTGCAAGTAAGCGGCCCAATTCCTCATGTCGGCTGCTACGGGTTGAAAAGCTTCTCCACCTTCGCCTTCACCGCTTCATCCATCTTGATGAGCGGCGGCCAGGGGCGTCTGAAACCTTCACCGGGCAATTTCTTCGTGGCGTCGATGCCCAGCTTGCTGCCTTGCCCCGTGAGATAATCCCTCCAAATGGCAATCAACCGGCGCACATGCCTTATCTCACGGGGCGAGGCGATTTCGCTCGTGGCGCGCTCCCGATTTTCATTTCTTGAACAGTTCATCAATCTTTCGACGCACGTCGTCGTCCATTTTTATCAGCGGAGGCCAAGGCCTTTTGAATCCCTCTCCCGGCAACTTCTTGGTTGCGTCTATTCCCAGCTTCGAGCCAATCGCAATCTCAGACGTCGCGTGGTCGAGCACGTCGGACGGGCCTTTGGTGAAGAGGCTGTCGCGTTGCGGGTCGGTGTTGGCGCAGAGGCGGAAGAGGACTTCGCTGGTGTTGTGAACGTCCACGTCGTCGTCTACCACGATGATGTATTTGGTGAACATCATCTGCCCCATGCCCCAGAGGCCGTGCATGATCTTGTAGGCTTGCATCGGGTAGGTCTTGCGGATGCTCACGAAGACGAGGTTGTGGAAGACGCCTTCCGCCGGCAGCGCGATGTCCACGATCTCGGGGAAGTTCATCTTGAAGATCGGCAGGAAGAGTTTCACGGACGCGCCGCCGATGTAGAAATCTTCCATCGGCGGAATGCCGACGATGGTGGCGGGATAAACGGCGTCTTTGCGGTGCGTGATGGCAGTGACGTGAAAGACGGGATACGGCTCGGGCAACGTGTAGTATCCGGTGTGGTCGCCGAACGGGCCTTCGTCGCGCAACGGCTCGCGCGGGTCAACGTAGCCTTCAATGACGAAGTCGGAATTCGCCGGGACTTCGAGGTCGTTGGTCTCGCACTTCACGAGTTCAACGGATTTTTTGCGAAGATAACCGGCGAGAAGAAATTCATCCAAGCCATCCGGCAACGGCGCGGTGGCGGCAAAAGGGAACATCGGGTCGCCGCCGATAAAGATGCTGACGGGCATGCGTTCGCCGCGTTCGTAATAACGCCGGCCATGGCGCGCGGCGACCTTCTGCAACTGCCAGTGCATGCCGGTGGTTTGGTCGTCGTAAATCTGGATGCGATACATGCCGACGTTGCGTTCGCCGGTGTCGGGATCTTTGGTGACAACGCACGGGAGGGTGATGAACCGTCCGCCGTCGAGCGGCCAGCATTTGAGGATGGGCAGGTTGAGAAGGGTTGATGGTTGAGAGTTGATAGTTGATGGATTCTGCCAGTCGGGCGCTTTCGGCCAGCTATCAACCATCAACTTTGGACTATCAACCAAATGCACGACTTCCTTGCACGGCCCGTTCTTCACAACCTTCGGTTTGGCGTGGCGGAGATCCAGGGCGAGGGAGAGCAGCTTCATCGCCTCGCGCATGGAGGTCGGAGGCTTGGCCTTCATGAGCGCGCCGAGTTCGGCGGCCACTTCGTCCACCGTTTCCGCGCCCATGCTCATGGCCATGCGTTTCCAGGAGCCGAGCGTGTTGATGGCGACGGGGAAGGGCGAGACGACGCCGTTGACGGTGGGTTGTTCGAACAGCAGCGCCTTGCCGCCGCCGGGCGACTTCATTTCGCGATTCGCAATCTCGGTGATCTCGAGTTCCGTCGCGACGGGCTGGGAAATGCGTTTGAGTTCACCTTCACGCTCCAGTTCCTGAATGAAATCCCTGTAGGAATCGAAAGCCATAAGGGTGGGACACTAGCTCCGGCTTTGCACCGAGGCAACGACACCCTGAACCGGGGCTTTGTGCCCGCTTGAAGAAGGAAAGATGGTGGAGGCGGCGGGAGTCGAACCCGCGTGCCATGCAAACCCCCCGGTCATGACTACATGCTTAGCCGAAGATTGGTTGTCGGCAGTGCAATTGTGCTTCGACACCACGTTGCACCGCTTAGACCGCAGTCAAGTTTTGAGCCGGTGACCCGCAGTCTCAATCACCAACCGGACCTGCTGTGGCGTTCATCCGGCGTAGCAGGTGTCCACCGGTGAACGTCGCGAACTTAGGCCGCGAGAGCCAACTCTTCGTTAGCAGTTAATGTTTGACCCGATGATTAACGAGGCCAACGGATCGTCCTCGGCATGCCACTTCCGGTGCGTCTCCATGGTCGAAACCAATGCGCCCCCGAACCAGCACATGCACTATCCCGGCGAATGGCGGCCACGTCAAGCAGCAGAACTTGACGCAAGACCGGCCAGACCTTGAAGTGCCGGCAGCCATTGCTCCATCACGCGTGAACCCAGCCTCACCCCATCAGCCGATCCCGACCGGCAGCCCCATGCTGCGCCTGCGCATTTCTGCGGCGGCGGAGTCCGCCGTGCGGGGCGGTCATCCGTGGGTGTTCGCAGATTCGGTCCGTGAAGCAAACCGGACGGGAACCACGGGTGAACTGGCCGTGATCTACGACCGCAGGGACCGCTTTCTGGCAATAGGGCTTTATGATGCGGAGTCGCCGCTGCGCCTGAGGGTGTTGCAGGCGGGCAGGCCGGTGAGGGTGGACGCAGCGTGGTGGCGCATGCGGCTGGAGGCGTCCATGGCCCGACGCCACGGAATCGCGGGTGAAAACACCTCGGGATTGCGTTGCATCAATGGTGAAAGCGACGGCTGGCCGGGGCTGGTGCTTGATCGTTACGAGGACGTGGCTGTGTTGAAGCTTTACACCGCCGCATGGCTCCCATGGCTCGGCGATGTGCAGCGCTGGATCGACGAGGCGCTGCGGCCGTCGGCCATCGTGCTGCGCATGAGCCGCAACATGCAGCACATGGCATCCACTCGGTTTCAGTTGAACGACGGCCAGATCTTGTCAGGCGTTCCCGTCCAGCGTCCGGTGGTTTTCAGGGAAAACGGCGTGCGGTTCGAGGCGGATGTTGTGCGCGGGCAGAAAACCGGCTTCTTCCTGGATCAACGTGAGAACCGGCGGTTGATCCGCGGCATGGCTCCGGGCCGCGAGGTGTTGAATGCGTTCAGTTTCTCAGGGGGCTTTTCCATGTATGCGCTGCATGGTGGCGCGGCATCCGTGACGGATATCGACATCAGCGAACATGCACTGGCGGCCGCACGGCGAAATCTGGAGCTGAACGGACAGGCCCTCAATCAATCCTCCCTTCGTTACCGGGGAATCCAGGCCGATGTATTCGAGTGGCTTGCCGGGAATACCAGTGAGAAGTTCGATCTGATCATTCTCGACCCGCCTTCATTGGCGAAGCGCGAAGCAGAGCGGGCTGGAGCCATCCGTGCCTACGCATCGCTGGCGCAGAACGCACTTGGTCACCTGAAGACCGGAGGCATTCTGGCTGCGTTCTCCTGTTCAGCCCATGTGACGGCGGATGAATTCTTCGGAGCCGTGCGCCACGCAGCCTCGGCCAGCGGACGGCGCTGGAGCGAAACGGCCACGGCGGGTCATGCCGCCGATCACCCGGCCACATTTCGCGAAGCGGTGTATCTCAAGGGCATCTACCTTCAGTTCTGAAGGCGGCCTACTTGCCGGAGGTCCACTTGATCGCGTTCTTGAGCAGTGTCTGGTAGGCCGGATGGCTGTGCGCAATGGCATCGTGGCCGAGGGTGATGCCCGCAATGCGCGTCCTGGGATGCTTGACCACGAACACCTGCGGATACGTCTTGTTCTTCACAGAGGAATGCGCCGTAGCGAGCACCTCAATGGCTGTCCCTGAGGCATCCGGCTCATAGTAGTAGAGTTCATCACTCAACTTGAAGGATGCGGAAACACCGGCCACCAGGGGATGAGATTTGCCCTCAAGCTTCACCTCAAATTCGCCGTATTTGTCGTGTCCGCGCGAACCGCCGCCAGCCAGCTCGCGATTGTATTCGGGCCAGTCCTTGAAGTTATACCAAAGCCCGGGATGCAGCAGCACGAGCCCCTTTCCTTTGTTCACGAACTCAAACAATGCCTTGCGCAATTCGGGCGTGGCCCATTCGGCGCGGTTCACGCTCAGCACGGCGACATCGGCGTTGGCCAGTTCGCGGGCGGTGGTCGCCCCGTCCTCGGTGTAATTGACGCTGTATCCAGCGGCTTTGAGCATCTCCGTGTCCGCCAGGTTGAAGAACCGGTGGAAGTCGTGCGAGCTGCCACCGCCGACAAGGAGCACCCTGGTGCCGTTGCCCCACTTGATTGGCGTCACAGGAGCGGGGGCTGGAGCTGCCACTGACTTGGCCTTGTTCTTACCCTTGCCCTTCTGGTCGGCCTTGGGTGCCGGGACCTGTGGCGCGGCAGGCAGCGGCTGGTCGGTGGTGTCAGCCGTCACGGCGATGGTGGTTGGCGCCACGCCGTTGTCAAAGCTCTCGAAGCTGAGCTTCTCGATCACACCGCTCCCGGAGAGCTTGCGGCTCGCAAACCGCACCTGACGGCCTCCACCGGCGACGCCGGACGCCAGCTTCGAGGCGGGGACATCCACCTCACGAATGTAGTCGGCGAAGTCCACGCCGTTGGTGAAGATGATCTCCTCCGTCTTCCCGCCGGCGTAATGAACCGTGACCTTGAGCACCGGCACACGTTCGCCGCCGTAGGGATGCGCCCAGCCGCCGACATTGCCCAGGAAATGAAGCTGCTTCGCCTCAAATCCGACGACCGTCTCGACCTTCCGTGGCAGTTCCGTTCTCGAATAGGAACGCTCCGCCCCTCCTTTGAGCACCATCACATTCCTGCCCAAGGGACTCTTCGAGGGGTCAAGCACGTTGAACGGCACGCCAAACACATTCACCACGCCGGTCCTGGCCAGGGGCAGCGAGCCGCCTTCAGGGTTCTTCGACATGTAAAGCCCCTCACTCG
>CAYQCZ010000307.1:0-3042 GCA_964415955.1 uncultured Verrucomicrobiota bacterium
CTACGTGTGGCGCATCAACCACTGCTCGGCACAGCTCCAGGCCATGGCCGCAAAGACCAACATGGACCCTGCGGCAATCAACGCCGAACGAACCCGGCTCCAGGTGGAGCAGAACCGCATGATTCAGGCCGCAGACTTCGCGTTGCGCCAGTCTCTGGCGTTCTGCCCCTACAGCCCGGAGGCCGTCTATCGCTACATCAACCTGCTCAGCAGTCTGGGGCGCTTCGAGGATGCCGTGGCTGTGGTCGCCAACGCCCGCAAGCTTGATCCCAACAACGTCGGCTTCAAGGAACTCCACGACAGCCTGAGCGCCATGCGCGGACGCGGCCAGCCACAGGCAGCCGCGCCGGGCCAGCCCCCTGCCCCACCCCAGACCATGACGCTTCAATCCGTGGAGGACGCCTACAAGGCCAGCCCTTCCAACCTGAACAATGTCGCCCAGATGGCCTCCGCCTACATGCAGCTGCAGCGCACCAACGAGGCCATGGCCGTGCTCAAGCGTTACATCGACACTCCGGGCATCGAACCCATCAACCTCCTGAATGCAGCCCAGGTTTACATCATGCTCCAGAGGGGCAATGAGGCGTTGATCCTGGCAGACCGTGTGGCCGCCATGCCGGGCATTGATGCCAATGTGATGGCCGCCGTGTCCCAGCTTTACGGGCAGCTCGGCCAGGTGGCACGACTGGAAACCTCGCTCAAGAAGCTGGTGACCATCATCCCGGAAAGCCCGGAGGCATGGTTCGACCTGGCCGCCATCCAGGCCAATCTTCAGAAGAATCCCGAAGCGGCAGCATCCTTGCGCCAGGCGATTGCCCTGAGCGACAAGCGGCGCGCAGCGAGCCCGGCTGAACGTGACATCCGTTCCAACGCCATCGCGGATGAGCGCTTCTCCATGCTCCGCAAGATGCCTGAATACAAGGAGCTGTTCGAGAAGCAGTAGCGGATTCCCGAGGCTCCACCACGGAGGGGCCCACGCTGATCACGCCAGGCGGGTCAATTCATGGCGGACCACCGCCAGGGCCGTGATCGCCGCCGTCTCGCTGCGCAACACATTCCTCCCAAGTGAAACCGGCACGGCACCAGCCGCCGCCAGACGATGATTCTCCTCGTCGGTGAAATCTCCCTCCGGACCGATCCATACGGATACGGATGCAGGGCTCACACCCTGCTTTGATTGAAAATCCTTGAATGCCCCGTGCAGATGCACCGCATCCCTTTGCAAACTGGCCACCACGTGCAGGCCTGCACCGTCAACAAGGTTCAATGCCCCGGCAAACGGGACCGGCGCGACGAGGTCCGGCAGCCAAGGATTGCCGCTTTGTTTCATGGCTTCGACCAGCACGGCATGCCATTTCTCGCGCTTGTCCTCGGAGCGATCATCGTCCACCACGGCCACCGTCCTTCCGGCAATCACCGGCACCATGCGATGCACCCCCAGCTCCACGGCCTTTTGAAGGATCATGTCCATGGCCTTCCCCTTCGTCACGGCCTGGATGAGTGTGATGCGAAAAGGATCCGGCGGCTGAAGTGTGCGATGCAGGACCTTGAGCCGGGCCTCACGATGGTCACCCCCGGTCAGTTCACACCGGATCACCGTGCCGCATCCGTCAAGCACTTCTGCCATGTCCCCGGGACGAAGACGAAGCACCTTGAGCGCATGACGGGATTCCTCACGGGAGAGCCGGATGTCACCGCCTCGCGCCTGGTCGGGTGGCACATGGAAGCGGTGCATGCTGCTGAGGCCGCGTGAGTCCGGCGGCAAGGGGTTTATTTGAAGAACTCCTTCGCCTTGTCGAAGAAGCTTTTGATCTTGGGATTCACGCTGGCGTCGCAGAGTTCGGCAAATTCCTCGAGCTTCCGGCGCTGGGCGCTGTTCATGGAGGTGGGCACCTCGACCACCACGCGCACGTGAAGATCGCCCTGCCCGTAGCCCTGGACATTCTTCACCCCACGCCCTTTGAGGCGGAAGATGGTGCCGTTCTGGGTGCCTGCAGGGATGTTGATCCGTGCCCTGCCGGTAAGCGTGGGCACCTCCACCTCCGCGCCCAGTGCGGCCTGGACGAAGGCGATGGGCACTTCGCAGACCAGGTCATCACCTTCCCGCTGGAAGATGTCGTGCGGCCGGACGTGAAGCACCACGTAAAGATCACCCGGAGGACCTCCGCGCAGTCCGCCTTCGCCATTTCCGGATGACCGCAGCCTGGCCCCCGTGTCCACGCCTGGAGGAATCTTGAGCTTGATCTTGCTGCTCTGCTCGCGACGCCCCGTGCCATGGCATGTGCGGCAGGGTTTTTCCACCACCTTGCCCGCGCCCTCGCACTGGGGGCAGGTCTGGCGCACCGAGATGAATCCCATGGAACGGTTCACCGCGCCCATGCCCTTGCAGGTGGGACACGTCTTGGTGCCGGAGCCGGAGGCTGCACCGGAACCACGGCAGTCCTCGCAGGATTCGAGCTTGGTGACCTTGATCTCCTTTTCACAGCCAAGCGTCGCCTCCTCGAAGCCGATTTCCAGATCGTAGCGCAGATCGGAACCGCGTTGCGGCCCGGTGGGATCATGACGTTGACCGCCGAAAAACTCATCAAAGATGCCACTGCCGCCCCCACCGCCGCCACCGCCGAACACCTCGCGGAAAATGTCAAAGGGATCGTGAAATCCTCCGCCCGCACCGCCGCGGGCACCGGCCCCGGCACGCTGGCGCGGGTCAAATGCGGCATGGCCGAACTGGTCGTAGGCCGATCGTTTTTGAGGATCGCTCAGCGCCTCATACGCCTCCCCCAGTTCCTTGAATTTTTCCTCGGCCGATTTGTCACCCGGATTCTTGTCCGGGTGGAATTTCACCGCCAGTTTGCGGTAGGCCTTCTTGATGTCCTCCGCACTGGCGTCACGCGCCACACCGAGGACCTCGTAATAATCACGCTTGGCCATAGTTCAGATCAAGCCGCCGGTTTCTTTGCCACGATCACGCTGGCCGGGCGGACCAGCCGTTCCTTGAGGCGGTAACCTTTGCGCAACTGCATGTCCACCTGCCCCTGGGGG
>CAYQCZ010000307.1:3052-5485 GCA_964415955.1 uncultured Verrucomicrobiota bacterium
GTCGGCAGTCTCCTGCTGCGAAACGGCTTCATGCAGGGCGGGGTCAAAGGTCTGGCCGGTGGCATCCACCTCCTCGAGTCCCGAGTCCTTTAGAATGGAGCGCAACTGGCCCAAAATCATCTCGATCCCGGTCTTGAGGGAATCAACGGTGGTGCCCTGGGCATTGTTGGCGGCGCCGAGGGCGGCATCGAAGTTGTCCACCAGGGGAATCAATTTCTCCAGCAGCGCCTCATTGGCATAACGGACGGCGTCCTGCCGTTCGCGCGCCGCGCGTTTGCGGAAATTGTCGAGATCGGCAGTGGCCCGTATGAACTTTTCCCAGTTCTCATCCGCCCTGGAGGCCTGCTCACGCAAGGCGGCAAGCTCATCAGCCGTCAGCCCGGCTGCGGACTGCCCGGCATCCGCCGCCTCCGGGGCCGGTGCGCATGGTGGAGTTTCCTGCGGTGTCGCTGATTCAGATTCCATCGTTTTTTCAGTGCTCATTTCGGTCATCCTGGAAAGCGCAAACCTGCTTTTCGTTCAACAAAGGGCGCGCAAGATACACAAAGGCTGGCCGGGGCGCAACCGGCAGTCCGGCATGATCAAACCTCCCATTCCAAGGGGCCAAACAGGCGCTGGTGATCGATCATCACATAGCGGTCGGTCATCCCGGCCAGATAGTCGCAGATCGCGCGGGGCCATCCTGTCCGCCGGGCGCGTTTCTTCGTGAGCGAGCCCAGTTCACCCCGGTGGGTGGAGTAATGCCTGAACAAATCCTCCAGCATCCGGACGGCACGGAGGTTGGGACCATGCACCACGGGATTGTAATAAAGATTCTCGTAGAGGTATTCGCGCAGTTCACGGTTGGCGGCGGCCAGCCGGCCACTGTAACGCACCAGCAGGCCCTTGTGACGCCGCACGTCATCCACCGTCCGCACGCCGGCATCGCCCAGCAGTGTCTCCGTGTGGCGGACGACATCCGTCACCGCCCGGTCGATGAGACAACGGATGATGAAGTAACGACGGCTTTCCTCGGGCAGCACTCCATGGGCCCGCCGGACCGCACGCGCTGCAGCCGCCCACACCCCCACATCACGACGAAGGGCCCTCTCATCCAGCAAACCAGAATCCAGACCATCGTCGATGTCATGACTGTAATAGGCGATTTCGTCGGCCAGGTTTGCCACCTGCGCCTCAAGCGAAGGGGACTTGAAACCGAAACCCCGCAGAGACGCCGGCCGGTCAAACTCCGTGCAGTGTTTGATCAGCCCTTCGCGCGTCTCCCAGGTCAGGTTCAAGCCGGGAAACCCGGGGTATTTCTGCTCCAACTCCTCCACCACACGCAGACTGTGCCGGTTGTGTTCGAACCCGCCATGCGCGGCCATCAAGCGGTTCAAGGCCTCCTCGCCCTTGTGGCCGAAGGGCGGGTGTCCAAGGTCATGCGCCAGGGCGATGGTCTCCGCAAGATCCTCGTTCAACCGAAGGGCGCGGGCGATGTTCCGCGTGATGCCCGCCACTTCCATCGTGTGCGTGAGGCGCGTGCGAAGGTGGTCGCCGGTGCCATTCAGAAACACCTGGGTCTTGTATTCCAGCCGACGGAAGGCACGGGAATGAATGATGCGGTCACGGTCCCGCTGGAAGTGCGTGCGCCACGTGGGCGGCGGCTCCTTGTAAATGCGACCACGGGTCTCGGCTGAGAACTGCGCACACGGTGCCAGCGTCTGCCGTTCCCTGGTTTCAAGTTCCTGACGGGTGCAGGGCATTGTGGAAAGGCGACGCAGAAGGTCCAAACCTTAGTTCGCCAAAAGTTCCTGCACGGAAATCCCGCGCAGCTCAAACAACCGCCGGATGGTGTCCTCGATCAGGTTGTTCGGGCAACTCGCGCCGGCGGTGATGCCCACGGTGATGTCCCCGGAAGGCAGCCAGTCGGGAGTGGTTTCCTCGACATGCTTGTGTTGGTTCCAATGCCGGATCAGTTTGGTGGACTGCATCATCGCTGCATTCTTGATGAAATACGTGGGCAGCACCTTCTCACCCATCTCCGCCAGATGGGAGGTGTTGGAGGAATTATACCCGCCGACGACCAGCATGAGGTTCATGGGCTCGCGCAAGAGCTTCTCAAGCGCGTCCTGCCGGTCCTGGGTCGCACCGCAAATCGTGTCAAAATACCGGAAGTGACCGGACACGTTCTCCGCACCATGCTTCCTCTCCATGGCCGCTTTGAAACGGCGCTGCACCTCCTCGGTTTCCCCCCGCAACATGGTGGTCTGATTGGCCACGCCCACGGCCTTGAGGTGCTCCTCGGGGTCAAACCCAGGCGAATGCGCACCCTTGAACTTCTCCAGAAACTCCGCCTTGTCGCCGCCATGAAGGATGTAGTCGCACACGTAGTCCGTCTCCTTCAGGTCGAAGACGACCAGATAATGCCCTGTCCCGTAGGCGGTCGCCTGAGAG
>CAYQCZ010000307.1:5498-5744 GCA_964415955.1 uncultured Verrucomicrobiota bacterium
TTGGCCTTGCCGTGGATGATGCTGGTGACACTTTCCTTCGAATACTGGCGCACACGCTTCCACACGCTCATCACGTCGCCGCAGGTGGTGTCCACGATGGCACATCCCTTGGCGGCCAGCTTGCGACGCGTCTCCACCTCGGTCCCAAAAGCGGGCACGATCACACAATCGTCCGCCGTCAGATTCAACGTTTCCAGTTCCGCGTCCGCAGGCTTGGGCGAAAGGCTGACAATGCCCATGCCGCGG
>CAYQCZ010000308.1:0-506 GCA_964415955.1 uncultured Verrucomicrobiota bacterium
CTCCTCTGGCAGGATCCCATCCCGGCCGTGAACCACAAGCTGATCGGTCCGAAGGAAATCACGTCGCTCAAGGAAAAGATCCTCGCGTCCGGCCTGACCGTTTCCCAGCTCGTGTCCACCGCGTGGGCGGCGGCTTCGACGTTCCGCGGCTCGGACAAGCGCGGCGGCGCCAACGGCGCGCGCATCCGTCTCGCGCCGCAGAAGGACTGGGAAGTCAACCAACCGCGCCAACTCGCGCAGGTGTTGAAGAAGCTTGCCGCCCTTCAGGAGGCGTTCAACAAGCCGGCCAAGGGTGGCAAACAGGTGTCGCTCGCTGATCTCATCGTCCTCGGCGGTTGCGCCGCCATCGAGCAGGCCGCCGCCAAGGCCGGTCACACCGTGAAGGTGCCGTTCAAGCCCGGCCGGATGGACGCGACCGCCGGGCAGACCGACGTGGAATCGTTTGCCGCGCTGGAGCCGGTTGCCGACGGGTTCCGCAATTACATCAAGGGTCGCTACACCATCCC
>CAYQCZ010000308.1:516-5744 GCA_964415955.1 uncultured Verrucomicrobiota bacterium
CGACAAGGCGCAGTTGCTCACGCTCACCGCGCCCGAGATGACCGTGCTCCTCGGCGGCATGCGGGTGCTCAAGACCAACTACGACGGCAGCAAATATGGTGTCCTCACCAAGCGCACCGAGACGTTGACCAACGACTTCTTCGTCAACTTGCTCGACATGCGGATTGAATGGAAGTCGGCCTCGCCCTGCGGCAACGCGTTCGAAGGCGTCGATCGCAAGACGGGCAAGCCGAAGTGGGCCGCCACCCGTGTGGACCTGGTCTTCGGATCGAATGCCGAACTGCGGGCGCTCGCCGAAGTCTACGGCTGTGCCGACGCGGAGAAGAAGTTCGTGCAGGACTTTGTCGCTGCCTGGGACAAGGTGATGAACCTCGACCGGTTTTGATCTGAAGCAGGAATTTCCACATCCTCAAACAAGAAGGCCTCCCGGAACCCGGGAGGCCTTTGTCTTGACGATATGTCGGATGAACCGGAGAGGACGACTGCCTAATCGCCGCCACCCTTGCTGCCGCCGCCATCGCTGCCCAACTGATCCATCAGCACGATGAGCGGGAGGAACAGTGCAATCACGATGCTGCCGACGATCACGGCCAGAAACACGATCATGATCGGCTCCAGCAGCGAGGTCATGGCCGCCACCGCGTTGTCCACCTCCTCGTCGTAGGTGTCGGCAATCTTCATCAACATCTCAGGAAGCGCACCGGTCTGCTCACCGACGTCCACCATGCTGATCACCATGGGCGGAAAGACCTTCGAGGTTTCCAGGGGCTGCGTGATCGTTTCGCCTTCCTTGACGCTTTCATGAATGGCGCCGACGGCGTTGGCCACGATGATGTTGCCGGAGGTTTCCTTGACGATTGTCAGGGCCTGGAGAATCGGAACGCCGCTGCTGACCAGGGTGCCCAGGGTGCGGGTGAAACGGGCGATCGCCACCTTGCTGAGCACCGGCCCGAACACCGGCAGTTTGAGTTTGATGCGGTCGATGAGCGTTCCGCCAAACTTGGTCTTCTTGAAGAATTTGAAGGCGACGAAGCATGCAAAAAGGATGCCAAGCGTCCCTATGGTGTTGTCCTTGATCATCCGGCTGATGCCCAGAACGATGCGCGTGAACTGAGGCAGGGACGCACCATCAAGCATGTCCGCAAAGATGGCCTCGAATTTGGGCACGACAAAGATCATCAGGATGGCCAGGATGCCCACCGCCACGACCATGACCGCCGTCGGGTAGAACATGGCGGCAACCACCTTGCCCTTGATCTTCTGGGCTTTTTCCATGAATTCGGAAAGACGGTTGAGCACCACCTCCAGCACACCACCCAGCTCACCTGCCTTGACCATGTTCACGAACAGGCGGTTGAAGACCTTGGGATGCTGCGCGAGGGCTTCAGAAAATGTGCTGCCACCCTCGATGGCCACGGCCAGTTCATTCAGAATGCGTTTCAGGGTTGGATTGCGTTCCTGCCGCTCGAGCACCCTCAGGCCGCGCAGCAATGGAAGGCCGGCATCCACCAGCGTGGCAAGCTGCCGGGTGAAGACGGTGAGCACCTTGGACTTCACCTTCCCGCCAAATCCGGGAATCTTGATGTTGATGCCGCCACCCTTTTTCTTGCCTCCCGCAGCCGCCTTGGCTTTGGCATCGGCCTTCTTGTCCTTGCTTTCCGCCTCGACCACCTTCGTCGGGAAGAAGTTCATCTCCTTCAGGCGTGCAATGGCCTCGCTCTGATTGGCCACCTCCAGCGTGCCCTTGGTTTCCTTGCCACGGGAATCCATGGCGACGTAGTCGAATTTTGGCATAGGGCTGGTGGATCGGTTGTTTTACGAAGGCATGCCTAGGTGTATTTCAACACTTCTTCGATGGTGGTTTCGCCGGAGAAGATACCCCTCAACGCATCTTCACGCAAGGTCGCCATGCCCAGCTCGATGGCCTTCTGTTTCAGAACCATGGCCGGTGCCCGCTCGTTGATCATCGTCCGGATCTGGTCACTGACATTGAGCAGCTCGTAAATCCCCTTTCGCCCCCGATAGCCGGTGTCGTTGCAGGCGGGACACCCGCGTCCGTAGTAGAAAAACTTGTCGCCGATGTCGTAGGGCGTGAGGTTCAGCTGGGAGAGCTGGTTCTCGGTCGGCTCAAACGGCGCACGGCATTTCTTGCAGATGGTGCGAACAAGCCGCTGCGCAAGCACGCCAAGGAGCGTGGAGGATGCAAGGAACGGCTCCACCCCCATGTCCACGAGACGGGTGACTGCACCGGGGGCGTCGTTGGTGTGCAATGTGCTGAGCACAAAGTGGCCGGTGAGGGATGCCTGCACGGCGATTTGCGCGGTTTCAAGGTCGCGCATTTCCCCGACCATGATGATGTCCGGGTCCTGGCGGAGAAAGGCCCGCAGCGCCTTGCTGAAGGTCATGCCGACCGATTCCTGCACGGCCACCTGCATGATGCCCTCGAGGTCGTATTCGACCGGATCCTCGGCGGTCAGCACCTTCACATCAATGGTGTTGATCTTGCGCAAACAGGCATAGAGCGTGGTGGTCTTGCCGCATCCCGTGGGGCCGGTGACGATGAAAATGCCGTTGGGCTGCTCGATGGTCTTGATGACAAAATCATGCACATAATCCGGAAGCCCAATGGCGGAGAGGTCCAGCATCGCCGCCGAGCGGTCCAGCACGCGGAGCACCACCGACTCACCGAAACGGGTGGGAAGCGTGGAGACGCGCAGATCGACCAGCTTGCCCGCGATGTTGAGGCTGATGCGCCCGTCCTGCGGAAGGCGGCGCTCGGCGATGTCCAGATTGGAAATGACCTTGATGCGGGAAATGACCGGCATCGCGAGATATTTCGGCGGAGGCGCCATCTCATACAGGGCACCATCCACACGATAGCGGATCTTGAACTCATCCTCGAACGGCTCGAAGTGGATGTCGCTGGCCCGGTCCTGCACGGCCTGGTAAAGCACGACGTTCACGAACCGGACGATGGGCGCGGCATCGGCCATGTCCGCCAGCGTTGAGGTGACATCCTCCACCTTCTCGAGGTCTGCGACCTCCTTGGCGATGTCCTGATCCGCGCCCAGCAATGCCAGGGCCTCCTCGAAGCCCTCCTCATCCTCCGCATAATGCTTCTCAATCGCGGACTTGATCTGGTTGGGATCCGCCACCACGGGTTGAATCTCCTTCTTCACCACATAGCCGAGTTCATCGATGATCGACGGGTTCATCGGATCGGCCAGTGCAACCTTGAGCGTGGAGCCGAATTCCTCCAGGGGCAGGCACTGATACATGCGCGCCGAACTGGCGGGAATCGACTTCAACACCTCGGGCTTCAGCTCGAAATCACGGAGGTCAATCACCTCGGTCCCCATGTATTCGGCGATCAGCTGCAACTGGGTGTCGACATCCATGATGTCGAAATCCGCAAGGATGGTCCCGAACGGCTTGCCGCTGCGGTTGTGCTCCTCGGTCACCTCCTCCAACTGGAGATCATCGAGCATGCCCCGGTCTCGGAGCAGCGCGATCAAAGGATCATTGATGGGTCCTGCCATGTGATTGAACTATTTCTTGCTGCGTGCCGCAGCCGCCTCATCCGCCGCCTTCTTCGCATCGACCTCCTGCACCTTGAGCAGCACGGTTGCCGGATCAATGGACCGGTTCAGCACCTCGTCCCTGCTGATCCAGCCACGCTCGTATTTGTCCACCAGATTGGCGTCCAGGGTGATCATGCCGTATTTCGCGCCGGTCTGCTGGTCGGAGGAGATGCGGAACGTCTTGTTGTCACGGATCAGCGCGGAGATGGACGGCGTGTTGATCATGATGTCATGGATGGCCACACGTCCCGGCTTGTCACAGCGGGGCACCAGAATCTGCGCGATGACCGCCTGAAGCACCGTGGAAAGCTGGATGCGGATGGTCTCCTGGGCGTCGATCGGGAAGGCGTTCACAATACGATCAATGGTCTTGGCCGCGCTGTTGGTGTGCAACGTGCCGAAAACAAGGTGGCCTGTTTCGGCGGCGCTCACGGCGGCTTCGATGGTTTCCAGGTCGCGCAACTCGCCGACGAGAATCACATCCGGATCCTGACGCAGCGCACGGCGCAGCGCCTCGGCAAAACTGGGCACATCCACATGCACTTCACGCTGGGTGACCACCGCCTTTTTGTGCGGATGGTAGAACTCAATCGGATCCTCAATGGTGATGATGTGCGCCTCATCCTTGGTTTCGTTCAGGATGTTGATCATCGAGGCCAGCGTGGTGGACTTGCCGGAGCCGGTGGGGCCGGTCACCAGGATCATGCCGCGCGGCTTGTTCAGGAGCATTTTGACCAGATCCTTGGAAAGCCCGATCTGGTCGATGGTCAGCAGCTTGCTGGGAATCTGGCGCAGCACCATGGCGAAATTGCCGCGCTCCTTGAACACGCTGACACGAAAGCGGGCCTGGTCGCCAAAGGCAAAACCGAAGTCCACGCCGCCCTTTTCACGCACCTGCTGGACGTGGTCATCCGAGCAGATGGCGCGGGCCAGCTCCTCGGCATCCTCCGGCTTGAGCGGCGGGCCATCCACCCGCTCAAGGATGCCGTGCATGCGGATGGCTGGAGGGATGTTGACGCGCAGGTGAAGGTCGGCGGAGCCCGTGTTGACCATCAACTGCAGCAGGTCGGACATTGCATATGACATATCCCAAATACCTTTCTACCTATGATTCATCCCGTAAGGAGGAGCCGGCTATTCGTTGTCTGAAACGGTTGCGCGTATGACTTCGTCCGCCGTGGTAAGGCCCGACACGACCTTGCGGGCGCCATCCTCACGCAGCGTGCGCATGCCCATTTCCCGGGCGCGGGTGCGAAGGACGTTGGTCGGCACCTTGTCGTAGATCAGCTTCCGGACCTCATCATCCACGACAAAAATCTCAAAGATGCCAAAACGGCCGCGATAACCATTCTTGTTGCATTCGGAGCAGCCCTTGCCCCTGGTGAAATTCGCGTTTTCCACCGTGGCCGGATCGACTCCGATTGCGAACAATTCCCCATCCGAAGGCCTGTGCGGTTCACCACAGCGCTTGCAAATCTTCCTCACCAGACGCTGGGCCATCATTGCCCGCGTGGACGAAGCCACGAGGAAGGGCTTGATGCCGATGTCGATCAGACGTGTCACAGCCCCGGGAGCATCGTTGGTGTGCAGGGTCGAGAAGACAAGGTGACCGGTCAGGGAGGCGTTGATGGCAATGGCGGCGGTCTC
>CAYQCZ010000309.1:0-2004 GCA_964415955.1 uncultured Verrucomicrobiota bacterium
AAGCTTCACATCATCCCAATAACCGTCGCCCCGGGCCACGTGCAGAATGTTGATGCTCGCACGCGTTCGTTCGCGGCTGTTGAAGGTCACATCCACGAAGGTCCAGTCGCGGTCGCGGTCGGTGACACGCTCGGTTTCCGCGCGGCCAATGTGATCATTCAGGCTCACCTTTCCGCGGACGGCGTGCGTTTTGACCCAGCCGGAGAGCCGGTATTCCGTATTGGGTTTCAGCGGGACGTCGGCGTAAAGGCTTGTGTCCGCATCGCCTCGGGTGATGCAACGCACGGCGTTTTTGCCGCTGTGCGTCATGCCTTCGCCGGTGACAATGCTCCACTCGGCGGTCTTGTTGGCCTCGCGCCCGCCGTAATCACGCCGCTTCCAGCCCTCGGGAAGGCCATCGGCCCCGACCTGTTCAAAGCCGGGATTGGGCAGCAAATTGGGACCCTCCTTGTAAACCTGCGCCTGATGTTTGCGAAGCAGCAGCTTGGAGGCCTCGGAGAGCCACTCGTCGGTGCGGTTGGCGGAATCTTTGGAGAGGCTGACAACCACGTTCTGGAGATCCTTGGTGGTCTTGAATTCCGCCAGTTTCACGAAGGCTGCGAGCCGTGTGGTGAGATCGGGGTCGTTGATCACGCCCGAGCTGAAGAAGAGTTGCTGACCACGGGAATCACCGGTCAGGGCGCGGGTGGCATTGCGCCGCAGGATCGGATCACCGGAGAGCAATGCGGAGCGAAGTGTCGCGTCATCCAGCTTGCCGAGGCCATGCAACGTCCACAGCGCGTGAACCCCGGCAAGCCCCGAGTCCTTCGAAAGGATCAATTTCTTCAAGGCACCTTCGGCATCCAGACGCTTTTCTTCGACCAACAACCGCTGTGCCGCGAGCCGCCAGAGCTGGGTGTCATGTCCGAGGGTCTTCACCAGGACATCGGTGGTGGCGCCTTTGAGTGACTTGATGGAAGGTGTGCCGGCCTTGTTCCAGACCACGCGATAGATGCGCCCGCGTTCGTGGTCGCGCAGCGGATTCTCATGGGCGCCGCCGACACCGGTCCTGGCATCATAACCCCCACGGCTGCGGCTGGGTGTGGGGTTGTGCTGGATGATGAAGTTCTGCCAGTCCGCAAACCAGACCGCGCCATCGGGACCAACCTCTGCGTAAACTGGGGACATCCATTCGTCCGTGCTGGCGACCAGATTGAAGGCATCCTTGGCGGTGTAACCCGCACCACTTGGTCGCACGTGCATCAGCGAAATGACCTTCATGGTGGGTTCGCAGACCATGGCCATGCCCTGCAACCGGGCGGGCAAGGAGGCGGATTCGATGAACGAACTGCCAGCCGCCGCCGTGTAACCTCCAAACACATCCACCTGCCGGAAATTGGGCGTGATGGTATGGCAGGTGTCCACCTCGTTGATCTTCTTGGCGGTCATGATGCGGACACCGGCAGGAACCTGGGTGGCGGGGATGCCCCCGAAGAACAACGGGGCGTTGTTGGCGGTTCCGCCAAATTGATCACCGGCGGCATTGGCGCTGTGCCCCCACGCGTTGTTGGAGAACTGGTGCAGGAATTCGAGCTGCGATCCGTCGGCCTTGAACCGATACGTGCCCATCGAAAAACGCGCGCTCTTTCCACCCACCGTGCCATTAAATCCCGAGTAGCCGACGCATCCGTAAAGCCAGTTGTCGTGTCCCCAGTGCAATGTGCTGGCTTGGGCGTGCGTGTCCCCGATGCCCCAGCCTTCCATGATGATCTCCCGCACGTCGGCCTTGTCGTCGCCGTTGGAATCCTTCAGGAACAGGAAGCGTGGAGATTGCGCGACGATCAGCCCGCCGTTGGCGAAAACAAGCCCCGTGGGAATGTTCAATCCATCTGCAAACACGGTGAACTTGTCGGCCCTGCCGTCGCCATCGGTGTCCTCACAAATCTTGATGCTGTCCCGCCCCACTCCGTCCGGCCGCACCGTATGCGGATAGTCGCGGGTTTCGGCGACCCACAACCGTCCGCG
>CAYQCZ010000309.1:2014-5705 GCA_964415955.1 uncultured Verrucomicrobiota bacterium
TCCCAGGCAAAGGCGATGGGTTTGGCGATGTCTGGCTCGGCGGCGAACAGCACGAGGCGCATGTCGGCGGGCACCTGGGTGCGCTCCATGCTGCCTTTGATGGAGAACGGGTGCTGGAAGGTCAGTGGTT
The DNA here is from genome assembly GCA_964415955.1 of uncultured Verrucomicrobiota bacterium. Classification (GTDB taxonomy): domain Bacteria; phylum Verrucomicrobiota; class Verrucomicrobiia; order Limisphaerales; family CAYQCZ01; genus CAYQCZ01. The sequence continues at coordinate 2,145 of CAYQCZ010000309.1, forward strand.
CCGGGCGGTTTTCATAGTTGGCAACCGTGGGTGATGGCTCGCGTTTTTCCGGCTCGCGCTGCGAGAGGAACTGTTCCCACGATGCCTTCCTGGTCGGGCTGATGTTCTTGAAGAGCTCCGCCTTGAACTGGTTCAGAAAACCGGGTGAAGCCCAGTTCTTGTCATCGCCAGTGAATGAAACAGTGAAGCTTCTGGCTCCCGTGATCCCGTTCCCGCCAGCCGGGTTGTCCACCAGAATGGCGTCAAATTGCCCGGTGTAATCTGGCGTGATGTCTTCAGCCTTCGAGACGTAATCGAACCAGATGCCCTCCCTGCCGAGTTCACGCATCAACACATGCGCATGCCGCGCAGCTTCAGCATTCCCGCCAAGGTGCAGCACACGAATCGGGCCTTCAGTCGGCGCAGCAAGTGCCGATCCCCCTGTGACCAGGGCAGCAGCGAGGATCGCCAACGATGACAAACAGTGGTGAAGCGGATGGCGGCGATTGCCTTGGATGCAATTTTTCATGTGGAGTAACTGGCCCATGCCTACATGGAAAGCTATTCGCCCGCAATCGCACAAAATGCACACAGTCCGGAGGGCCCATGCATGGGGCAGAAACAACGGGCTTGGAAGACAATCACATGAAGCAAAACCCCTTTCTGCGGCCAAGATGGACGCACTCCGCCTGAAGTCCCTGTATCAGCCACATCTTCGGGCGGGCACAAGCCAGACGGGATGGTTTGTCTTACCGGGTCGCAGACCTGGGTTGGGGAAGGAGAGCCGTGGTGCTCCCCAAAATCGGCGGACACTTACCAGCTCCACTGAACACCGCCGTAGATCGCGCGGCCATCGCCGGGCAGGAACTGCGCCACATCGGCACCCGCAGCGGTGCGCACCACACCCGTGGTGGCAGCGTAACGTTTGTCTCCAAGGTTTCTTGCCTCCACGAACAGCCCCCAGTGCCTGCCGCGCCAGCCGCCCTTCAACCCGACCAGTCCGTAGGGATCGGCAAAAAACGTGTTGGCATGATCGACAGGCGCCTTGACGGCAGACCATTCCACGTTCGGACCAAAGTAAAATCCGCACGGGTGCGTGTAGGTGATCTCAAATCTTGAGAAATGCTCCGGTATGCCTGCGATGGTGTTGTTGCCGAAGTTCGGGTCGTTCTCGAAGCGGAACCGGTTCCACTGATAGGAAACACGGGCCGTCAAGGCATCGGCGTTGTAGCCGGTTTCATCGTTGGTGATGCCTTCCCAAAGCCGCACGCTGGCTCCCAGCTCCACGCCCGAATGACTGGTGTTGTCGGCATTGATGGTGGAGGCCGCGCCCACGCCTCCCGGCAGCGCAAGCGTCAGCAACTCGCCGTCCAGACGTGAGTAGTAACCCGCCACATCCCACGAGAAGCGTCCTTTCTCGCCACGCGTTCCCAGCTCGAACGTCCATGCCGTTTGTTCCGAGCGCGGCACAAAGGTCGGCACCAGTGCGATGGTTACATTGCCCATCTCTGAGAAGGACGGTGGTTCCATGCTGCGGCTGACGTTGCCATACAGCTGGACGCCCGCTGCGGCTTCATAGGTGAAACCGACCTTGGGATTCACCGCGAAGAAGTCCTGACGGAATGTCGGCGAGGCAAACGCACCGTCCAGATCGCGGTTCGCGTAGGAAATCTGCGCGCCCAGCACGAGTGCGAACCGGTCGGTCAGCCAGTGGCTGTTCTCCAGGTAGAAATCCAGATTCTGCGCCTGTTGATCGTTCTCGAGGGTTTTGGCACCACGCCTGCCGCCCGCGTTCACAAACTGCGCGTTCTGCGTGTAGCCAATCGTGGGAAAGAAACCGACCGTGAACTGGTTGCGCCGCCCCAGCCAGTCCGCCGTGTTGCGGTAACGGATGTCCATGCCGAAGTCGTTCGAGTTCTGGTCGATGACCTGGAAGATCGGGTGGAACAAATCCTTGTGACTCCAGTAGGTGCTCAGATCGACGCGATGATCCTCGTTGCGCCAGGTGGTTTTGTTGGCCAGACGGTGCAGTTCGAAATCCCGGTGCTGGTCGCCCGTGATGTTGTTCACCGCGCCGGGCGGCACCGGATAGTCGTTGGCCCGCGTGGGATTTGATTCGAGGTCCGCCTTGAAAATGCTTCCGGGCAGCTCCGAGTCGGTCAGCACGTAGGTGTAATAGGTGCGGGTCTCGACGTTGTCATTGAAGCGGTGGCCCACATTGCTGAAGACACGCTGCGTGCTCTGCTCTGAATGGGCACGAAATCCATCCTGTGAAAAATGCGAGAAGCTCGCATAGTAATCCGCCCTGCCAGAAACCATCCCGCTGCTCACCTGGCCGCGCGCATAGCCAAAGCTCCCGCCCTCGCCGCGCAGTTGAAGCCTGGCCGCATCATAACCCGTGGGCGTCACGAAGTTCACCGCGCCGCCCAGCGTCGTGGAACCGTAGCTGAGCGCATTCGCGCCACGGAACACCTCCACGTAATTCACGGACAGCGGCTCGATCGCCTGCATGTCAAACCCGCCATCGGCCAGGTTCAATGGCACGCCATCCTGCATCAGTTTCAATCCACGCCCGTGAAACGTCCGCTGCAACCCCGAGCCACGGATGGACAGCCGCGCCTCCTCGGCACCGAACCGTTCCTGGATGAACACGCCCGGCGACCACTGCAACACATCCTTCATCGTGGACGCACGGCCCGTGGTGTATTCCTCCGCGGCAATCACGTCCGTGCCGCCCGGCACAAGGCGCATCTGCTGGCGGACCTGTTCCACATCCGGCACGGTCAGGCTGGGTGAACCCTTTTCGCCGCGGACAACACGTTCCGGCAAACGCACGGGGGCATTGGTGGTGGATGACTGCTCCTGCGCAAACACAGGCAGCGAGGCGATGGCGGCGACGGAAAGGTAAATGACGTTGCGGTTCATGCGGTTCCTGCGGGGCTCACACCCCGGCTCATGGTTTGAAATTGTTTCGGTCAATCGGACTTTGGGAACAAAGACCGGGAGGCGGGGTGACGCATGGCAACTGGCCGACGGGGAAGCTGGGAAAAACCGGCGGCCAAACCCTTGTGCCGTGGCCACCTCCGCATTCCGGCCCGGCGCAACATGCGCCAGACTGCTGGCCGGAAGATGCAAACACATCACACGATGCGTGCCGCGCCATGATCAGGCGCGGACTTCCGGCAGGGAAAGGGAGATGGAATCAGGCCGCCAGGGGCGGCGGCACAGGCGGCGCTTCGGACCATGTGATGGCATGGATGGCACCGGAGGAAAGCACAGGCTCGAAGGGCGGTGGTAGAAGATGCGAGTCAGGCGGGAAGGCAAAGAGTTCCAGCTTCACGACGAGCGTTTGTTGGTCCTGCTCCTGCTGGGATTTCTTGCCCTCCTTCACAAAGTTGCAGATCTGGCAGGGTGCCTTGCCGCTGAAGGTCTTCACGATGGCCGCCTTGACGTTGCCATCCTGCGAATAGGCCGCCACCATGCTGACCCAGGCAACGGTTTGCAGGACCGCCCAATGTCCGCCCACGGCGCACGTCAACGCCAGCGCAAGCATCAGCCGTGGAAGACGTCGGAACATTCGGG
>CAYQCZ010000310.1:0-5703 GCA_964415955.1 uncultured Verrucomicrobiota bacterium
GTTGGGCACGGCCAGCACCCACCGCACCGGCTTGCGGCTGACCTTGCTGAACACAAACTCGCCGACCTCATGGACGCTTGATCCGTTTTCAATGATCCAGTCGTGGCCCGTGATGCCTGCGTCCAGATAGCCATGCTCCACGTAACGGCTGATTTCCTGGGCGCGAATCAGGCGCACCTCCATCTCCTCGTCATCCACGTATGGGATGTAGGACCGGCTGCTGGCCTGGATGTTGAAACCCGCCTTGGCCATCTTGGCCAGGGCGGCTTCCTGAAGGCTGCCCTTGGGCAGGCCCAGTCTCAGTATGTTTTTCTTTTTCATCCGTCGTCCAAACGATCTCGAACTGTCTCGCCGTCGCCACAACAAAACCCTGCACTTCACCGTTTCACCGGCCCTTCAGCATCGAGCCCAGGCAAAGTGGCCGGTCTTTGTCCAAGGTTTTGCCTGTTGCGGAAAGAAAAAAATGCCGTGTGCCATGTCCGGCGAACCGGGGGGGCCTTGAGCAACCGTGTGTTCGGGCGGACCTCCATCATCAGGATGACTGCCGCCAGACGGCATCGCAATCCGGTGCCGCAGCCATCCGGCGATGAAAGATGACAAGACCTTGAGGCGCTCGTGAGGCAGGTGGCTTTGGGATGAACACAGGCGAAGCTTGCATCCGCCACTTTCATGGGGGCAAGTCCTGGGGGCCACGGATCTCGCCGAGCGCACGCCATACCGCTGGTTGCCTCCATGCTGAGGATCGGAGCTGTGCATCCCAGATCGCCACGCCCACTTCCCCGCTGGTCTTCAACCATTGCAGGTGTTCCTTCAATTCATTCCCCAGCCACTCACTTTCATGGGAAGGAAGGCCGATCATCAGCTTGCCGGAGTGCTTCCCGGCGGCCGCCTTCTGGAACGCGTAGGATTGCCATCCGGAAGCTTTGGAGCCTGTCTCTGCATAACCCATGGTGGTCAGTCCATCCACGTGCGGCAGCAGGTCCGGCCACCGGGACTGGTTCGGCGCATTCCACTTGTAGGCGAAGGTGTCCACCGTGAGATGGCGGCCTTCGGCGTGGAGACGTCTGGCAAGCCTGCTGATGAAGGCCACAAAGGCGTCCTTGTCGGCGTCCTGCGTCCCGTTGCCTTCGAAGTCAATGTCCACCCCGTCCAGTTGCAGCCGGTTCACCTCCGCCAGCAGGGCGTCAATGAATTTGTCCGGATGATCACTGAAGGCCGCCCGTGCCAGCGACCAGTCCCAGGACCTGACGCCGTTATGGACGCACAGCAATACACTCACCCCATGGGCCCGGCCCCAGTCGCGCAGCTCGGCGATGGCGGTATCGCTCGTTTCATTCGTCCGCCCGGTCCGGATGAGGCCGCCTTCCGGTGTGGGCACCCAGAACTGGAGGCCGAGATGGGTCAATGCGTCCTTCATCCCGACGCCGTTGTATGACTCCTGCAACCGTGCCTTGCACTTCGCAACCGCGTAGGGCGGCACCCAGGTCATGACAAGCCGTCGGGGCGCAGCCCCGGCTGTCATCACCTGCTGCACCATGCACAGGATCAGGAATACATGGGCAGGACAAAACACCTTTCGGACAAACGACATGCCCATGGCCTTACGCCAATCCGGACGCCTGTGCAAAACTCAATTTGCCCGGCCAACCTGTCGGTTCCAGTCACCCGCCATTGCATCCCGCCGCTTCAGGCCTGTTCTTCCTCGTCAGGCTCATCCTCCTCGATTTCCTGGCGCATCTTGCGGGACAGGTGCGGACGGACGAAGCCGTAGATCAGGTAGCCGGTGAAAAGGATGGTGAGGACGGCGGGGCCGATCTTTTCCCAGGCGAACACGAACGCCGCCACCACGGTGATGAAGACCACGAACTTGGCGAACGGACGTTGCGTGCGCCAGTCCAGCTTCTTGAAGGATGGGTATTTCACCTCGCTGACCATCATGAAGGACAGGAAGAGCAGGAGCAGCGGCAGCAGGTAACGCCAGTTGGCCTTGGCGAAGTTCTGTTCATCCCACCACATCATCAGCATGGTGAGCGAGGCGACCAGTCCGGCCGAGGCAGGGATGGGAAACCCCATGAATTCACCGCTGCTGCTCTTGCTGCTGGGCATGGCGGCCAGGCAGTTGAAGCGTGCCAGTCGCAGTGCGCCGCAGATCAGATACAGGGCCGCCACAAACCATCCCACCTGCGGTTGTGTGCTGAAGACATCCTTCAACACGATGCGATGCACCAGAAAGGCCGGCGCCACCCCGAAGGACACCACATCCGCCAGCGAGTCGAATTCACGCCCGAACGGGCTCTCCCTGCCGCCCATGCGGGCGACACGTCCATCAAACAGATCGAAGATGCACGCCAGCAGGATGTAGAAGAGGGCCTCCTTGATGCGCGGATAGGGCGGCTGGAGATCGGCCTCGACGATGCGCGTGATGGCCAGGAAACCGCAGAAGAGGTTGCCCGCCGTGAGCAGGTTCGGAAGGAAGTAAATCCTGAGCTTCTGCTCCTCCTCCCCGTCGTCGGGCGTGGTCTGTGGGGTTTCTGCCATGTGTGTCGTCTGGGGGAGGCGATTCCAGCCTCCGGATGGGCGCATCTTGTGCCAGGCAGTTGAAGCTTGGAAAGCGGATAATCCCATCAGGGAATTGAACTCGACAACCCTTGACGCCGGCGGAACTCTGCCGCCACGCCATGACTTTCCTTCCCATTGTGGAACGAGAACTGCGCGTCGCCTCCCGAGGCAAAGCCGCGTGGGGCATCCGTTTCATCGCCGTGGCCGTGGGGTTGTTCGTGTTTGTGGCAGTCTGGGCCACGACCGTCCGGTTCGCCTCACCGGTGCAGATGAGCAAAGTCATCTTCCACACGATGTCATGGGTTGCCTTCGCCTACGCGCTGCTGGTGGGTGCCTTCACCACGGCGGACAGCGTGAGCGAGGAACGGCGCGAGGGCACACTCGGCCTTTTGTTTCTGACCGATCTCAAGGGCGTCGATGTCGTGCTGGGCAAGATGGTGGCAACTTCCCTGCATGCATTTTACGGCCTGCTGGCGATCTTTCCCATCATGGCGATTCCGCTTCTGATGGGTGGCGTGGACCGTGAGCAGATGTTCAAGGCGCTGCTGGCATTGCTGAACACCATGTTTCTTTCGCTGGCCGTCGGAATGGTCATCTCAGTCCATGGACGCGATGAGCGTCGTGTGGCCGGCACCACCGCCGCCGTCATGTTGTTCCTCGCGGGCGGAGTGCCGCTGTTGTCCGGACTAGCGCATGAGTGGTTGGAGGACATGAGCGGGATGCGGGCCGCAGGTTATCATGACACCGCGTTGCTCGGCATGCTGGCCAGCCCGGGAGTGGCGTTGTCATTCGCACTGTTTGGCCAGTCTGGATTTCCATGGCCGGAAGGTTACTGGTCGGCCATGGCGGTGAACCATCTCATGGCCCTGGGCTGCCTGCTGCTGGCCTGCCGCCGCATGCGCAATGCATGGAAGGACCGCCCTGCCACCAGCCGAAGGATGGTCTGGCGCGACCGCTGGAAACGCTGGTGTCATGGCAGTGGCGACGAACGCGTGGCCTATCGCAAGCAACTGCTGGAACAGAATCCATTCTACTGGCTCGCGGCGCGTGATCGCCTCACGCCATCGCTGGTGTGGGGTTCGCTGGGACTGGTCGGGCTGATCTGGGTCTGGGCAGCCATCGAAAATGGCGGTGGCCTCTTCGAGCCGCAGTTCGGGGTCTTTTTTTGTTATCCGACGCATGTGGGATTGAAACTGTGGATGATCGGCGAAGCCTGTTCGCGGCTTGGCCCGGATCGTCGCAGCGGCGCCTTGGAGCTGATCCTGTCCACACCGGTGAAGACCGAGGACATCCTCAAAGGCCACTGGCGGGCGCTCCATCGAACATTCCTCGGCCCGACGATCGTGATGCTGCTGGTGGAGTTCACCTACATGTTCAGCGAGGATGACGGCGAATGGGTTGCAATGGTGCTGATTTACATGGCCACCAGTGCGCTGGATTACTGGGCCATTGGGTGGGCGGGCATGTGGGCATCGTTGAACTCGAAGAAACAACACACCGCCGCGCGCAGCGTGGTGTCCAAGGTCCTGTTCCTTCCATGGCTGGTGTGGATCTTCCTGATGATGGGAGGGGGTGGGTCCAGTGGTGCTGAAGGCCCCATCGCCATATGGGGTCTTCTCTCGATGATGGCCGCCGCTGGTTTCGGCGGGTATGCGCTCACCCAGCTCAAGGAGCAATTTCGCGACGTGGCGACAAGAGCAGTTGGCGGCAAATGATACCAACTGCCACTGAATTCCGGTCGAATCGGAGGGACGGGGTGAGGGGTTCGCGGCGAATTCATCGGTGCCCCACCCATCATCCGGCCTTCCGCCTGCGCCAAAGGCTACGGCGGCCAAATCGGCCACCTTCTCCCCTCGCTGCGCGATGGGAGAAGCCTCGCAGCGCAAGCAGCGCCATCTTTCGAAACCGGCCCGCTGGGGGCTGCGCGCCCTGCCTCCAACGCTCATGCCACACCCAACCGCCGTTGATCACACTTCGCACCCATCGATGGCACATCTGCGCGTTGACTTGGAGGGTTGCACCGTGGAGTTTGGATCGCGCCGATGACCTTTCTTCCCATCGTCCAGCGTGAACTGCGCGTGGCTGCCCGCAAGTCCTCCACGTGGTGGGTGCGGATGGCCACCAGCGGGCTGGCAATGTTCGCCTGTGGCTCGTTTCTGTTCATTGCGCTGCTGTCGCCATCCTCCGGCACATTGGGCGGGACCCTGTTCCAGATTCTCACCTGGTATTGCTTCGGGCTATGCCTGCTGTCAGGGGTGTTTGTGACGGCGGATGCGCTCAGCGAGGAGAAGCGCGGGGGCACGCTGGGGCTGTTGTTTCTCACCGATTTGCGTGGTCACGACGTGGTGCTTGGCAAGTTCCTCGCGCAGTCATTGAACGCCTTTTACAGTCTGTTCGCCCTGCTGCCGGTGTTGTCCGTCTCGCTGCTGCTGGGCGGCGTGATGGGCGCGGAATTTGCGCGCGTGTCGGTGGCGCTGGTCAATGCGCTGTTTGTGTCGCTTGCGGCCGGGATGCTGGTGTCGGCATGCAGCGTGGAACATCGCGAAGCCACGGCACGAACCCTGTGCCTGCTTGCGCTGTTGGTGGTGGGTTTGCCCATTGCAGCATGGATGGGTGAAGAACTCACTGAGGTGGCGTGGCTGCGCTTTGCCGGATGGCTGAGCCCATGGACGCCATTTCGCGCCGGCTTCGACAGCGTGTATGCCATCAATGCTGTGAATTACTGGTATGCGCTGGTGGGGTCGCATGTGAGCGGGTGGTTGATGCTGGCATGGGCGAGCGTGCGCCTGCCCAAGTCATGGCAGATCCGACCTGAGGCAGGCCGGCAGGTGATTGCATCCCATCCGATTTCACGATGGCTGGAGAAACGTCGCAAGGAAACGGCATCCCAGCGCGCGCACTGGCTTGATGCCAATCCCGTGCTGTGGCTGAACCGCCGGTTTCGTGGCAGTGCCGTGCTGCTGTGGCTGCTGGCATTGTTGTGGTGCGCGGCGGTGGTCGGGATTGCTATCTGGGAGAGCGATTCAACTGCCATGATCGGAACCGCTTTCATGCTCAGACCCGTGCTGTTCCTGTTCAAGCTGCTGGTGGCTGTGGAGGCGTGCCGGTTCTTTGCCGAAGCGCGCCGGACGGGCGCGATCGAAC
>CAYQCZ010000311.1:0-5703 GCA_964415955.1 uncultured Verrucomicrobiota bacterium
CGGCAGTCTGGAACCTTCCGCTCCAATCAGGTGACGGAGGAGCGAATGATGGACTCGATGGACCTCGAGCGCGAGAAGGGCATCACCATCAAGGCAAAAAACGCGGCGTTCCAATACAAGGACATCCATGTGAACATCGTGGACACGCCCGGCCACGCGGACTTCGGCGGCGAGGTCGAGCGCATCATGAACATGATCGACGGCGTGCTGCTGGTGGTGGATTCCGCCGAGGGTCCGCAGGCCCAGACCCGCTTCGTGCTGCGCAAGGCCCTCGAAGCCGGCGCCAAGCCCATCGTCGTCATCAACAAGATCGACCGCGAGAACGCCAATCCGAAGAAGGTGCTCGACCAGGTGTTTGAGCTTTTCGTCTCGCTCAACGCCACGGATGAACAGTTGGATTTCCCATTCATCTACTGCTCGGCCAAGGCCGGCTACGCCAAGACGGATCTGGAGCACGTGACCGGCACGATGGAACCGTTGTTCGATGCCATCGTGAAATACATCCCGCCTCCGCGCGCCAAGGCCGGGGAAGGTTTCCAGTTGCTGGTCGCGAATCTGGACTACTCCGATTACCTCGGCCGCATCGCCTTCGGAAAGATCGTCGAGGGCAAGGTCAAGGTGGGCGATCCATCGATCTGCCGCCATGGCGATGGCAAGATCACCAAGGGCAAGATCACGATGATCTACCATTTCGAGGGCATGAAGCGCATCGAACTGCCGGAAGCCCACGCTGGCGACATCGTCGGCATCACCGGTTTCGAGGATGTGTTCATCGGTGAAACGATCTGCGACAGCGAGGCCCGCCCCGCCCTTCCCTACATTCCGATCGACCCGCCGACGATTCAGATGGAATTCGCCGTCAACGACGGCCCGCTCGCCGGTCAGGACGGCAAGCTGGTGACCGCACGGCACATCTGGGACCGGTTGGTGAGGGAAACCCGCACGAACGTCGCACTCAAGATCAAGCAGACCTCGGATTCCAAGGTGTTCGAAGTGGCCGGCCGCGGCGAAATGCAGATCGCCATTCTCGTCGAGCAGATGCGCCGCGAAGGCTACGAGGTGCTCGTGTCGCGCCCCGAAGTGCTCTGGAAGAAGGCGTCGGACGGTTCGCTTCTCGAACCGCTGGAAAAGCTGTTCCTGGAAATTCCACAGGAAAACATGGGCCCGATCATGGAGAACCTGGCCTTCCGAAAGGGCGAGATCACCGGCATGAACCACCACGGCGACCAGGTGACCATCGAGGCAATCATTCCCATGCGCGGCCTGATCGGCTTTGAGACGGACCTGGTGAACCAGACCAAGGGCATGGGTGTGATGAGCCATTTGTTCCATGAATACGGCCCTGATCGTGGCGAAATCGCCGCGCGCAAGAACGGTTCACTGGTGAGCATCGAGGACGGCGAGGCCACGGCCTACGCGCTGGATTCCACGCAGGAACGCGGCCGCCTGATGGTGGTGCCCGGCGACAAGATTTACAAAGGCATGATCGTGGGTGAAAACGCCCGTGAACAGGATCTGCCGGTGAACCCCTGCAAGACCAAGAAGCTCACCAACATGCGTTCCCAGGGCGACGGCAAGGGCATCCAGCTCAGCGCACCCATGGTGCTAAGCCTCGAACGCGCGCTGGAATACATCGGCTCCGACGAATACGTCGAGGCCACGCCCAAGAACCTCCGCCTGCGCAAGCGCGTCCTCGACGAGAACGAGCGCAAGAAATACGCCAAGACACGCGTGTTGAAGCTGGTGGAGGAATAAGGGCCGCCGCACCACCAGACCGGTGCAACCGGCTTGAAGGCCGGGCGACAGGGCGGCGAACTGAAACCGGATGACACCCCACTGTTCCACCATTCGTGTGCCGGAACTGGTGCGCCTCAAGCCGGGTGCGCTTGATCGGGTGGGCATCTACCTCTCCCGTGCAGGCTGTCGGAAAGTTGCCTGGCTGAGGAGCACCGGGCTGCCTGAGGTCCTGGTGGAGCGGGTGCGCACAGCGCTGCAATCGCAGGGCATCTCACTTGAGCTGGAGCGTGAGATCGTCGGTGGAAGTTTTGAGGAGGCATCAGCCCTGCTGGCGGAACTCACTCCAGACTGCCAGGCCATGGTCGGTCTTGGCGGCGGCAAGGTGCTGGACACGGCCAAGCATGTTGCCACCCTGGCGAACCGGCCGTATCTCTCGGTGCCCACCTCGCTGTCAAACGACGGGTTTTGCTCCCCGCAGGCGAGCCTCACGTTACACGGACGCCGCCGCAGTCTCGCATCGCGCCTGCCGTGGGGTGTGGTGGTGGACACGGAGGTCTGCCGCCATGCACCGCACGCGCTGTGGGCATCCGGCGTGGGCGATCTCGTCGCCAAGCTCACGGCGACCGCAGACTGGAAACTATCCTGCCACGCCACAGGAGAGCCGGTGAATGACCTCGCCGTGCTTCTGTCGGAAGCCACTGTCCATCAATTTGCGGGACGCCCTGCCTGTGATGCCGAGGCGACGCGTCTCCTAGGCACGGCACTGATGTTGAACGGCATCGCAATGGAACTGGCGGGCAGCTCGCGTCCGGCTTCAGGATCGGAGCACCTTCTGTCACACGCGCTCGACGAACTCTCCGCACGGCCACGCCTCCACGGGTTGCAGGTGGGCGTCGCGACGTATCTGGCGGCCCATCTGCAGGGAGGGGCGCACGTGGAGACCATCGGACGAATTCTGGATGGAACCGGCTTCTGGGATGTGGTGGCTGCGGATCCGTTCCACGTTGCGGAGTGGCGCGAGGCCTTTGCCCGGGCACCTGGCATCAAACCGGGTTTCCACACAGTGCTCTCAACGCGCGACTGCTGGCCGGAAGCGCAACGGCTGATCGCTGCCGATCCGAGGTTGCGTGCCCTGTTTCAGGACTGATCCAGCATCAGTTCACCTTGATTGCCCGCCGCGCACAGCGTGAGAGGAACGCCTGATGCACCGAGATGAACAGCGCGATGCAGCCCATCATAAGGAAACCCGGCAGCAGAAACAGATGTTGAGGCGGCTCGGGAACCGATTCGTAGAGATGGTTCAGAAACCAGACCTGCGAAAACACAGGCAGAAGGGAGGCTCCACCCAACATCCAGTTGGCCATCCGGATGCGGCGCAGCATGCGCTTCAAATGGCTGACACGGCATGTGTCCTGCGCTGCAAGGGCTGAGATCAATTCAAACAGCATCCGCGTCAGATTCCAGTCCGGTTGTCCCTTGGATACAAACCCGGAGATCGTCAACCGCAGGAGCTTGTTCCCCACGCGAAATTCGATGTGACGGCGGGAAAATTGCAGCCCTTGAATGCTGTCCAACCGGATGTGTTCACCGTCCAGTTCCATATGGCCGGAGAACACGCGCAAATAACCCGGCCTGATCGGACCAAATCGCGGGCCGACCATCGCCTTGCCCAGCGCGCCCACCAACTGCCACAACGAAAGTCCGGGCCATTCTTCCTCGCGATTCTCCATCCCGGCCTCCGTCACACGCACAGCCCCTTGGAACAAGGGCCGCTCCCTCGACCACAACCCGGAAATGAGGATGGCATTCATGCGCTTGGGTGACAGACCGACGATAGCCACATCCACCCGCTGTGAAAGCTGAAAACCGATGCAGCTCAGATTGGTGTGCTGGCAGGGTCTCGCCCAAACAAATGGCAGCAGACAATCCACCCTCGGAGCCGGTGGGGCGAGACTCTGTCGAGCCCTGATATTTCCGGTGAGGCATGGCGGGCGCAAAGGCGGGGGAGTGGATTGATGCGCAGAGATGTCGAAAGGTTTTCCGCCTGTCTCCCGATTTCCGACCCGCTCGGAATAGTCAGGGCTCGACAGAGTCTCGCACCACCAAGTGAGTGACCGGCGCTTCCAGTCACACCCTTCATCCTTTCCTTGGCTTGCCCGATGACGCCGTTGGGTTTCAAATGGCGGCATGCAACGCCGTCTTGTCGCCTCCCTCGCGCTTGCCCTTTGGGCCTGCGCCACCACAGCCGCCGAGAAACGGCCCAACATCGTTTTCTTCTTCGCTGATGACTGGGGGCGTTACGCCAGCATCTTCGCCAAGGTCGAAGGTCCCGGCACGCCGAACGACGTCGTCAAGACACCCAACTTCGACCGCATTGCGCGCGAGGGTGTGCTGTTCAAACGCGCCTATGTCACCGCGCCTTCCTGCACGCCGTGCCGCAGTTCCATTCTCAGCGGCCAATACTTCTTCCGCACCGGACGCGCTGCGATCCTTCAAGGTGCGATCTGGGATCCCGCCATTCCCGCCTATCCGCTGCTCCTGAAGGACGCCGGTTATCACATCGGCAAGACCTACAAGGTGTGGAGCCCCGGCACACCCGCCGATGCACCCTATGGCACGAATCACTTCAACTACGCCAAAGCCGGCGGACGCTTCAACCAGTTCTCGCAGAACGTCACCAAGATGGTGCAGCAGGGCAAATCCATTGATGCCGCCAAGCAGGAACTCTACGACGAGGTCACGGCCAACTTCGACGCCTTCATGGCCGACCGCAAACCCGGCCAGCCGTTCTGTTACTGGTTCGGCCCCACGGAAACGCATCGCAAATGGATCAAGGGTTCCGGCAAGGCGCTGTGGGGCATCGACCCCGACTCGCTCAAAGGCAAAATGCCAGGGTTCCTCCCTGATGTGCCCGAGGTGCGCGAGGATTTCGCCGATTACCTGGGCGAGGCGCAATCGTTCGACCATGCGGTCGGCCTGTTGATGAAACGGCTGGAGGACGCGGGCGAACTGGACAACACCCTCATCGCCATGAGCGGCGACCACGGCCCGCCCGGTTTTCCCCACGGCAAATGCAACCTCTACGACTTCGGTGTGAACGTCGCCCTCGCCATGCGCGGCCCCGGCGTGAAGGGCGGACGTGTCCTCGATGACTTCGTGAACCTCATGGACCTTGCGCCCACGTTCCTCGAAACCGCCGGTCTCAAACCACCCGCCGTCATGACCGGCCGCAGCCTGGTCAACGTCCTGCAATCCACCCAGTCCGGCCAGGTGGACCCCAAACGCGATCACGTGATCGTGGGCCGCGAACGCCATGTGGCCGCCGCCCGCGATGGTTCCCTGCCCTACCCGCAGCGCGCCATCCGCACGAAGGATCATCTCTACATCATCAACTTCGAGCCCGACCGCTGGCCGATGGGCAACCCCTACAACATCACGGCGGACAAGGCGCCCACTCAGGAGCAGCTCACGGAGGACACGATGGTGAGCTTCATGGACATGGATGCGAGCCCCACCAAGGCGTGGATTGTCGCCCATCGCAACGACCCGCAATGGGCGCGCTTCTATGCGCTCTCCTTCAACAAACGCCCGCGCGAGGAACTGTTCGATTTGAAACGCGATCCTTTCCAACTGAACAACGTCGCCAGCGAAGCCGCCTACGCCGACGTGCGCACAGCATTGAACAAACGCCTTATGAACGGCCTGAAAGCCGTGAATGATCCGCGCGTGTCAGCCGATGTGCCCTTTGAGAAACCACCCTTTGCAGGGCCTGTGCAGGATGATGGGGCCAAACAGAAGAAGGGCAAAGGTGGGAACAAAGGGAAGTGAGCGCGATAATCAACAGTCTCCGTTTCAAATGAATGAAGAGGCCGAAAAAAGCCAGCGCCAAACCAAGGCTAAGCTTACCCCGAGATCTGCGCGGAAATCCAAAGCAGCACCAGGTCTATTCCTTACTTTCCGCCAAAA
>CAYQCZ010000312.1:0-5699 GCA_964415955.1 uncultured Verrucomicrobiota bacterium
GGAACATTCCATACATGTGACCGTCCTTGACCACCGGCGTGCTCCAGTGATTGGCCACGGACTCCGGGCCTTTGTGACCGGGGATGTCCCAAATCTGCTTCGCAGTGAATGTGTTTCCATTCTTGATGATCTTCGCCGCCGAACCACCCATGTCATACCCGGCGGAAAGGAACACGGTGTCGCCCGAAACCACGGGACTCATGGCTGTGGAAATCTTGTAACGAAACGGAAATTTCCACAGCTCCCGGCCCTTGGCGGCATCCATGGAGAAAAGTCCACTCTGGGTAAAATAAATGACCTGCTTCACACCATGAATGGTCGCCAGCACAGGAGTGGAGTGCGTCATGGTTTCGGAGCCGTTCTTCCACACGACCGCGCCGGTCTGCTTGTTGAAGGCGATGAATGACTGCCCCGGGCCACCGCCTGTCACATAAACATGGTTGCCATCGATCAGCGGTGAGGCGGCGTTTTTCCATGTGATGTTCTTCCCGGCAAATTCACGCACCAAGTCATGCGTCCAGACCGTCTTGCCATCCGCCACGTTCAGGCAATAGAGCGCCAGGTCGGAGGACATCACATACACCTTGCCGCCGTCGATGGACGGCGTGGAACGCGGGCCGTCACCGCCCTTGTTGTTGGCGGTGCCTTCATTGCCTCCTTGATGGCCATAATTCACACCTCCCACGCGCACCGCCCATCGTTCCTTGCCAGTGTTCGCGTCGAGTGCCACGCACACCTCGCCGGGCACGCCGCCTTCACTGCGCGCCACTTGGGTCACCGCCAGTCCCTCCGCGACGGCAAACGAACTGAAACCATTCGGTGTTTCCGTTTTCCATACCACCCGCGGCCCGCCTGCGGGCCATTTCACCTGGATGAGTTCAGACGTGCTGCCGTCATGGTTCGGCCCCCGATACTGGGGCCAGTCGGCAGCGGTCAAGGATGTGGAGGCGGCCAGCAGGCCGGCCATGACGAGGAGGTTTCGGTGTTGAATGCCCATGATCATGAAGTGTGTGTTGCTGGTGATGAAATGTTTTGGAATGGAAACTAGCAAAAGACGGGGCCACGGCCACATCAAAGTCGCATTCAAATGCTCAATCGCCGGGAGACTTCCTGCGCCAGAACCTCGTAAGCTGCGGCACCCACGCTGTATTTGTCGTAATAAATGATCGGTTTCCCATGACTCGGAGCCTCCGCCAGCCGCGTCGTGCGGGGAATGACCGTTTCAAAAACCTGTCCACCAAAATGCTGCCGCACCTCGCCCACCACCTGCTGGGAGAGATTGGTGCGGCCATCAAACATCGTCATGACGATGCCGAGTATGCTGAGCTGGGGGTTCACACCGGAGTCCCGCAACTGTCCCATGATGCGGTGGATCATGGAAATGCCTTCAAGGGCATAGTATTCGCACTGCAGGGGCACCAGCAGAAAGTCGGCTGCCGCAAACGTGTTCAACGTCATGATGCCCAGCGATGGCGGACAATCGATGAGGATCACGTCAAACCGTTGACTCTGGTGGAGCGGCTCCAGGGCGGTGCGCAAACGCTGCAAATGCCCGTCCATGCGCACCAGTTCAACCTCCACTCCGCACAAATCCACCTCACTGGGAATGATGGACAGGTTTGGATAAGCCGTGGCTTGAATCTTGTCCTCCAGCGCGCCCTGGCCCAGCAAAGGATGATAAATGCTGGCTCCTTCATGCTTCTCCAGACCCAGCCCGCTGGTGGCATTGGCCTGTGAATCGGTGTCGAGAAGCAGCACACGTTTGCCCTGCGAGGCAAGGCAGGCGGCCAGGTTCACGGAGGTGGTGGTTTTCCCCACCCCGCCCTTCTGATTGGCAATGGCTATGACCGGAATCGGCACGCGGCGATTTAAGGGAAGCCCCCCGGTGAGGGCAAGCCTCGCCTGCCTTGCAATGTCCGGATGTAACCGCCCACGCGCCAAAGCAGTCTGCAAGAGGACATGTTGTGGCCGTGAATGCCCGCTGGTGCATTGATGTGATTTCAGGCTACATTGTTGCTGAATTTGTTCCGCATGATGCAATTTGCCCAAAAAACATGCCGCCACACGTTGCTGCAGGCCGTATTCCTGTGCCTGGCCGCGTCAGCCGTTCATGGCGCTGTCCCACCCGGCACCGTCGCAAAGTTCCTGGCCCATCATTGCACGGAATGCCACGACAACGACGTCTCCAAGGGCGACTTGAACATCGCCGGTCTGGACTACAATCCGGCCGACCCCGCCGTTTTCAAAACCTGGCAGCGCATCTTTGAACGGGTTCGCGACGGCGAAATGCCCCCCGATAAGAAGCCTCGTCCGTCCAGTGCCGAGCTTGCCACCTTTCTGCCAGCCCTGAAACAACCGCTGCTCGCCGCTGATGCCGCAGACATCGCCGTGCGCGGCCGGGTGCTTGGACGACGCCTCACGCGCACCGAATACGAAAACACACTGCACGATCTGCTCGGCATCGACATTCCTCTGAAGGTGCTCCTGCCGGAAGATCCGGCGTCACATGGCTTCGAAACGGTTGCCCAGGGCCAGCAGCTTTCACATCACCAGCTTGCCCGTTACCTGGATGCTGCGGACACGGCGCTGACCGATGCCTTCGATCGCGCGATGAAAGGCGACGCACCCTATGAGCGCTTTCATTCACCCGAGGAGCTATCCCGGAGGACCGGCGGCAATTATCGCGGCCCCGATCTGCGCGATGGCTGGAGCATTTCCTGGCCCATCACACTCCAGTTTTTTGGACGCATGCCGACCACGACTGTGCGCGCGGACGGTTGGTATCGCATCACGCTCAAGGATGTCCAGGCGGTGAACCCGGGGCCGGGCGGCTCGGTGTGGGGCACATTGCGCTCCGGCGCGTGTTCCTCGGCCGCTCCCATGCTTTACATGGTCGGATTGGTGGAGGCGACGTCCACGCCGCGCGACCTGGTCTATGAGGCATGGATTCAAGGTGGTCACATGCTGGAGTTGAAACCCAATGATGCCACGCTGAACCGGGCTCCCACCGGGGCCAGTGGCGGAAATGTGTCCTTTGCCGGGCGCGATCTCGAAAAGCAGGGCTTCGCCGGCATCCGGCACCATGGCATCAAGGTCGAACGCATTCATCCAAACGCAGATGCCGGGCGGGTCCGCCACAATCTGATTGGCAGCAAACCTGCCGAGTCATGGAAGGCCAACCCGGCAGGCGCGGTTGAAGAACTGGTGCCGCGGTTTGCAGAACGCGCGTTTCGCCGCCCGGTGACACCCGAGGTCGCCGCGCCTTACGTGGACATCGGTCAGATGGCGCTCAAGGAAGGCAAGACACTGCCCGGGGCGTTGAAGGCTGCCTATCGCGCCATCCTGTGTTCCCCGCGCTTCCTGACCTTTGTGGAAACGCCGGGCAGGCTGGACGACCATGCAGTGGCTTCGCGCTTGAGTTACGCATTGTGGGTCAGCATGCCGGACCAGGTGCTGAGCCAGCTCGCAACTGAAGGAAAACTCTCCCATCCGGGAACACTGTCAGCCCAGATCGACCGCATGCTGGCAGACCCGCGCTCAGACCGCTTCGTGCAAAGTTTCACCGATCAGTGGCTCAATCTGAACCAGATCGATTTCACCTCGCCGGACACACGGCAGTTCCGCACGTTCGATCCCGCGCTCCAGGAGTCCATGCTCCAGGAAACGCGCGCCTACTTCGCCCGGTTGATCCGCGACAACCTTTCCGTCACGCATCTGGTCGATTCGGATTTCACCTTCCTCAACGAACGCCTGGTCCGCCACTACGGCATCAAGTCCGATGTGCAGCCCGGTCATGGCCTTCAGCAGGTGGGCCTGCGAAAAGACGGCACCAATGTCCGTGGAGGCCTTCTCACCCAGGGAGCCGTGCTGAAGGTCACTGCTGATGGCACCTCCACCTCACCCGTCGTGCGCGGTGTGTTTGTCAACGAACGCATCCTGGGAGTCCACATACCGCCACCACCGCCCGGAGTGCCGGCCATCGAACCGGACATCCGCGGCGCCACCTCCATCCGGGATCAACTGGACAAGCACCGCTCCAACGAATCCTGCGCCGCGTGCCACCGCACCATTGATCCGCCCGGTTTTGCGCTGGAGAACTTCGACCCCGTCGGCGGCTGGCGCACGCGTTACGGTCTCGGAAAGGGTGTGCCTGTGAATCCCTCAGGTTCCACCCCGCAGGGCGATTCCTTCGCCAATCTGTCGGAATGGAAGCGCATTTACTCCCAACGCGGCGAACAGCTCGCCCGCGCCTTTGCCGGCCAGTTCCTGACCTACGGCACCGGTGCCCCCATGCGCTTCAGTGATGAATCGGAACTGGCATCCATAGCGTCCAAAGCATCTGCGGACAACCACGGCATGCGCAGCTTGCTGCATGCCTCCATCGCCAGCAGGATTTTTCTGCACAAGTAAGCCAGACGCCCTACAACTATGACGCACATGAAAAATTTCAACATCCACCGTGGACTGAAACTCTCACGACGCACCATGCTCCGCGGCGCGGGTGTCGCGTTGAGCCTTCCTTTGCTGGAGGCGATGACGCCGGCCTTTGCGTCCATCAAGGCCCCGGAACGCGCGAAGCGTTTCGTGGGCGTCAGCCTGGCCCTGGGTCTGCACAATCCAAATCTTGTGCCACAAGACTCGGGGCGGAACTACACGCCCTCCAGGTATTTGAAATCACTTCAGGACATCCGCGAGGAGTTCACGGTCATTTCGGGCTCATCGCATCCCGGCGTTACGGGCGGTCACACCGCCGAGGGCAGCATCTTCTCCGCCTGCCCCAACCAGCGCGGCACCACCTCGCGCAACACCATTTCCCTCGACCAGTTGATGGCCAAACATCTCGGTCACGAGACACGCTTCCCTTCGCTTGTGTTGAACACGGGCAGCCAGACAAGCCCGTCCTACACCGAGAACGGGGCCATGATCCCCGCCGAGAACAACGCCATGCGCCTGTTCACCAGGCTGTTCGTGGATGATTCGCCTGCCGAACAGCAGCGCCAGGCGGAACTCATCCGCCAGGGCCGCAGTGTGATGGATGTCGTCGGTGCCGAGGCGCGTGCCCTGCAACGCGAAGTGGGCGCGGGCGACCGTGACAAGCTTGATGCATGGTTCACCAGCGTCCGTGACCTGGAGCAACGCATGGTCGCCAACGAAGCCTACGTCCGACGCCCCAAGCCGAAGGTGGGCCTTCGTCCTCCCACCAACATCCCCCGCAACAACGAGGTCGCCGTGGAAGGCATCTTTCTCGACATCGTTCACATGGCGTTGAGCACGGACTCGACCCGTTTTGTGACACTGCACATCACCGGCAATTCAGTGAATGGCCTGGAAGGTGTGGATGAGAGCTATCACAACCTGAGCCACCACGGTCTGGACGATGAGAAACTGCGCCAGCTCGCCATCGTGGAACAGGGCATGGTGGACACATGGGGAAACTTTGTTCGCCGACTCAAAACTGACGGCTTGCTCGGTGAGACCATGACACTGCTCACATCCAACTTGGGCAACGCCTCGGCGCACGACAACAAGAACATGCCCGTGCTCTTTGCAGGCGGCGGCTTCCGACATGGCCAGCATCTGGCGTTCGACAGGAACAACAACTATCCCCTGCCCAATCTTTACCTCAGCACCCTTCAACGCCTCGGCATGGAGGAAAAACGCTTTGCCACCAGCACCCGCACCATGCAGGGCCTGGATGT
>CAYQCZ010000313.1:0-5699 GCA_964415955.1 uncultured Verrucomicrobiota bacterium
CTGGAGGCGGAACGAGAGCTGAAGCAGGCCAAGGAAGCGGCGGAACAGGCACATCGGTTGCAGAAGCACTTTCTTGCGAATCTCACCCACGAATTCAAAACTCCACTGACGCTGGTCCGGCAGCCTTTGATTGATCTCGCCAGGATCCCTTCGGAATCCAAGGAAGCCGAAGTGCTGCGGGGGCTGATTCATCGCAATCTTGAGCGGCTGGACAATCTGATTTCAGATCTGATCGACCTTTCGATCATTGATTCAGGTGAATTTGCCCTGCGGGCCAAGTGCGGCAATTTCTCCCAGTTTTTGCGCGAGCAGACAGCGTTGTTTGAGCGTCATGCGGCGGAAAGGAACATCAAGCTTTGCCTGGAAGCTCCAGAGGTCATTACGACCTATTTTGACGCAGGCAAGATGGCCAGCGTGGTGGGTAATTTGCTGAGCAATGCCTTGAAATTCACCACTGCAGGCGGAGCAATTGCCGTGAAGGCTGCAGCGGATGCTCAGGCTGAAATGGCTAAGGCGGTTGTTGAAGGCGCGGATGGGCAGGAGCCGGGATTCGTCCGCGTTTCAGTAAGAGACTCCGTTCTGGGGATGACCCCCGAGACGGCCCGCAGGGTGTTTGATCGTTTCTTTCAGGCACAAGTGGAGGACAACCGGGAGTTCGAGGGCATGGGCATAGGCCTCTCGATCACCCGCGAGATGGTGGAGTTGCACGGCGGGCAGATAGAGGTGGTCAGCACACATGGGAAGGGCAGTGAATTTACCTTCACACTGCCGATGGGGGTTGGACATTTGAACCCCGATGATATCGATACAAGTGAAACGCCGGAGCCGTTGCGTCAGTTTGTCCCTGTGCCCGCCAACCGCCCCGGGATGGAGGCAACCGGCCGGAGCACAGAAGGGGCGAATCTGCCGAAACTCCTGCTGGTGGAGGACAACCGGGACATGAGTTCATTCCTCCGGCTGCATCTGGAGTCGCGCTACTGCGTTGTGGCCGTGAACAATGGCGAGGAGGCTGTGGCCTGGCTCAAGGACAGGAAACCTGATGTGATTCTTTCCGATGTGATGATGCCCAGGATGGATGGCCTGGCCCTGTGTCGAAAGCTCAGGAGCGAGGCTGTCCGCATTCCGATCCTTCTGCTTTCCGCCAAGGGGGGCACCGAGCAGCGGGTCGATGGGTTGAAAGCGGGGGCCAATGACTATCTGCCAAAGCCCTTTGCCATTGAGGAGCTGCTTGTCCGCTTGGAGAAGCTGCTGCCCGTGAAAAGTGTTCCGGTGATCTCCTCGGCTGACGACAAAACCCGTCAGCGCATTGTGGACATCATCGAACGGCAAATGGGCACGGCGGGATTTGGCGTTGCCGCGCTGGCAGCTGCGATGGGTTCCAGCGAGCGCCAGTTCCAGCGCACGGTGCTGGACTTGCTTGGAGTCACCCCATCCGCACTCATCCGCGAGCGTCGTCTGCTGCGGGCCAGGGCGCTGATCGAATCCCGGGCGTTTCACACCTTGGGTGAGGTCGCTGCGGAAGTGGGTTTTGCCTCCTCCTACCTTTCACGTGCATACCGCGCACAATTCGGGCATCTGCCACACGTCCAGACTGGAAAGTGATCGGGACCTGGATTGCGCGGTCGCGTCCAGGCGTTTGAAGGAAGTGGCGCCTTCAAATAGGATTTGGAGATGTGTCAATCGGACATTTTTGAACCATCATCGGACACTGCATGCTTTTCTGTTGTTCGATCTTTTGGGAGCGGATAATTCCACCGCTGCAATCTGTGAACTTACCCTGACTGTGTTGTTTGTGCGGGTGGTTAATCTCGGATAGTGAAACGCCACATGACTTGTAAGCAGCAACAATCAATGCCCTTGAGTTGCCACATTTCAAAGGAACTCCATGGCATGGCGATCTTGGCAACCTCCAGGCTGAAATCATGAGCGTCGGCCCCCGACAATTGTTTGATTTGGAGCGTTTGGAGGCCAGACTGATGCTTTCTGGTGATGGGTTGGTGGCCATGCTGCCATCCACAGACAATGGCCAGGCTGAAGTCCATGAATCTTTGCCAGATGATTCGGACGGCTCCCAACAACTCTCTGCAAATTCGTTGGAATATGGGGCTTCAATGCCTGCGCCTGATCTGTTCCTGAATTCTGACGCCGAGCTTCTGTCCGGCAGCGATGCTTCGGCAGATCTTCACCTCATCCCGCATCAACCTTTGGTGGTTCCAGATGGCCTGATTGTTGGACTGAATGAAACTCTGAATGGCATCGGAACAGTTTCGGGTGGTGCCATGATTCAGGGGCTTCTCAGTCCTGGGAATTCTCCTGGGACGATCAGTGTCACTGGGGACCTGAGGATGGAAACCAGCGGGGTTCTCCAGATTGAGCTGGCTGGCACCGGCGTTTCGCAGTTTGACCGCGTGCTGGTGTCCGGAGCAGCCGAACTGGGCGGGCGGCTTGAGGTCCAGTTGATTGATGGCTTCATGCCTTCCCCCGGGGACGTCTTTGAGATACTGCGATACGACTCTGTGACCGGTGCTTTTCAGGAAATCACCGGCCTTGATCTGGGCTCGGGCCTATCCCTGGTGCCAGTCCAGCGGGATGAAAATTACCTGCTTGTGACGGTCAACAATCTGGCTGGGGCAGGGGACCTGCCGGGTATCATTCAGGGCGAACTTCAGAACTTTATCGACCTGTTCACCAACGGTTTCAGCCCCGGCGATCTCACAATCCATCGTGATTCTGTGAATCTTGGCGGTTTCCTTCAGATATTTGACATTGATCTGCATTTCACCGGGATTGCTGTTGAAAACGGAGCACTCACAGGCGGTTCAGTGCTTCTGCAGGCAAGGGCGGCCATGCTGCTGCCGGGAAGCGCCCACCGTGCCCTTTTGACAGATGGCTCTGACGCCGATGTGTTCGCGGTGTCAGGTGCTTTTGATCCCCTGTCTGGAAGGTTTTCATTCGAACTCGATCAGATGGATTTGGCAGTTGATGGTGTGTTCCGTGCCTCGGCCAACAATGTGGCCTTGAATTTCGAACTTGGAGGAGCTGCCACCCAGACCTTGGCTTCCTTGGGCAATGCGAGTCTGGTGCTGCAAGTCTTGGATGACACACGGGTTTCAATCTCCGGGCTCCAGATTCGGACCGATGGCTTCGGACTGGCCAGTGCCCAGGCCATGGTGCCTTCAGTCAATTGGGCTGGGGTGTTCGATCTTGCCGACTTGGATGTCCAGATCAACGGACTGAACTTTTCCAGCACTACTGGCAATCTGTCTGGTGCCGTTGCCTTGTCTGCGGCATCGGTAAAACTCTTTGAATCGGTGGGAGCAGCCAATTCCTCGGTGACCGGCTTCAATGGGACCTATGACTTCAGCACTCGTGCATTGAGTCTTTCGGCCGCCAGCTTCGACCTGAACTTTGGAGGGGTGGCGGGACTTCATGCCACGGATGCGCAGTTCAGCCTGGATACGGTGGCCAACACTTTCAGCGTTTCCACAGGGCCATCCTCCCTGAATGTCTCCAATTTTGTCTCGATCAGCGGCAGCTTTGGATTTCAGAGCAAGAATGGTGAAGTCCTGGCGGTCGGCAGCGACATCACTGTGCGCCTGGCTGCAAGTTCCGGGATTTATGCTGGTGTGACAGGAGCCAATTTTGGGTTGATCGCAGCGGACGGCAAATTTGCCTTCGAATTGACCCATGGTGATGTCGATGTCCAACTGGCATCTTTGCTCACTGTCAGCGGCGGAGTTGCCTTTGTCCGATATACGGACGCAAATACGAATATCGATGCGGGGACCCAGATTGCCATTGGAGCCGCGAGCCATACCTTCTCGGAGAGGATAGCGCCCGGGACGGTGGCCTTTGCGATCAACGATCTGGTGGCGGACGTGGGCGGGGTGTTTGTGTTGAACGGCAATTTGGGTTTTGAGAAGACCGGGCTGGGGGCGGCGACGAGGATAGTGGCGGTGGGCCGGGATGTGGTGGCGAAGATGGAGGTCAGTGACACGCTTTATGTGAGGCTGGTGCATGCCGACTTTGGACTGATCGCCAGTGGCACGGAGTTTGGGTTGGAGCTGACGGGGGGCGAGGTGGACGTGAAGCTGGGGAGCCTGCTGACGGTGACAGGAGGACAGGGGTTTGTGCAGTTCACCGACGAAGCCACGACGATCACGGCGGGGACGATTGGGGTGGGTGGGGTTGAGTATGAGTTTGCCGGGGCGATAGCGCCCGGGACGGTGGCCTTTGCGATCAACGATCTGGTGGCGGATGTGGGCGGGGTGTTTGCGTTGAACGGCAATTTGGGTTTTGAGAAGACCGGGCTGGGGGCGGCGACGAGGATAGTGGCGGTGGGCCGGGATGTTGATGTGCGGCTTGAAGCGACAGCGTCGGTGTTCGTGCGGCTGCTTCATGCAGATTTTGGGATGATTGCCAGTGCCACGGAATTTGGTTTTGAATTGTCAGGCGGGCAGTTGGACGTCGCCTTGGGCTCTCTCTCCAACGTGAGTGCGGAAAGTGTGTTTGTGCAGTTCACCAATGACAGCACAACCATCGCTGCTCAAACCATTCAGGTGGGCGGTGTCAGCTACACATTCCGGACTACAGTCACACCGAACACAGTCGCTTTCACCACGATCCAATTCCGCGCGGAAGTGCTCGGCACTGTTCTGACGGCCGACAAGTTTTCGTTCCGCAAGGATTCCGCCTCCTTGGTGATTACAGGCGTCAATGTCAGTGTCAGCATGAATGCCGGCGGCACACGGATCGTTGCGGTCAGCGGAGCGGATTTTCAGTTCATAGTGGATGATTCCGGATTCTATGGAGCGCTTCGCGAGGCAGCGATACAAGGGCCTGATCTTGGCCCGAATTTCGAGCTGAGCGGCACTGCCGGATTCCGGATCAACACCACCGGAGCGGCCAAGTCCGTCACCTTGGGAGCAGATGTCATCCAGCTGGGCAGCGGCTCCTATGTGCGGGTTGAGATTGACTCCACGCCAGGACTGAACCCGGGAGATGCGGCGACGCCGGCCATCCTGAGGGTTTACGAGAGCATTCTCACTGCGACGGCATTCCACTTTGAAGTGGATGGCGACAAGGTTTCTGTTGACGGTGAAGACGTGGGCCTGGTTCTCAAGGCCGGACAGACCAGGATCGTCAGTGTTGAAGGGGCCGACTTCTCCTTTGTCTTTGATTCCATCGGCTTTTACGGTGCGATGATCAATGCAGCCGTGCAAGGGCCTGACATTGAGTCATTCCAGCTAATCGGCATTGCCGGCCTGGCCATCAACACCACCCAGCAGAACCGCAGTGTTCAGGTTGGAGGGGAAACCATCATGCTGGACGCGCCGGTTGGCGGTGGCATCTATTTGCGGGTCGAGGTCTCTGAGCTTCCGGCGGGTGCTGCGGGTGGGCCCAGCCCTGCAACCTTTGCCATCGCAGGGTTGCTGTCTGTCACTGCCTCCAAGCTGGTTTTCGAGCTGAAAGGCAGCGATGTCCACCTTGAGATCGCCGGCATGCATCTTCTGATTGGCAATACGGCCGATCCGCTGCTCGAGTTGCAGGGATCGCTTAATTTCACTTTCACCGAAACCTATGTTGAGATCGCCGAGGCGAGCCTCACTTACATCGGCAACCTGGACATCGGCGGATTTCTTACAATCACCAACCCTGGTTTCAGCCTGACCGGTTTCCGGTATAATCATTCCGGCATG
>CAYQCZ010000314.1:0-5634 GCA_964415955.1 uncultured Verrucomicrobiota bacterium
GAGAAGTGCCAATCTATTCGATGATTGAGGCGGCAGTTCAGGTAAGAGCTGAACCCGAGATAAGATTCACTTCCTAATTCCTTCGAAGGAAAAGACAACGGGTTGAATGGTGACACCGTCTGTCTACCGGTTCACCCACCCAGCACTTTGAATAGGTGGAGCAGTTCCTCCTCTACTTCGTCCTCCGTGGACACGGTGTTGGCGATCTCCTCACGCAGCACTTCGCGGTAGCGCTGGCGCAGGCGGTGCACGGCCACTTTGACCGCTCCTTCGCTCAGGCCAAGTTGCAATGCGAGTTCCGAGTAGGGCTGCATTGAACGGCTGCCGGTGAGCGCGCCTTTCAAGGTCTCGAACTGCCTCTCCTTGCCGGCACGGACGTGCTCCGCCCGCAGGCGGGCCAGCACCTGATCCAGCAGTGTCATCGCCCAGCGGCGCTCGAAGATCCGGTCGGCGGTCGCGTTATCAACTGGTTCCAAGGCATAGCGTTCCTCGGCGGAAGCCGCGTCGAGTTCGATGCATTTCTGGCCGCCTCCGCGTTTCTGTGCCTGCGCCTTGTCCCATTCGTTGGCCAGGAAATGCTTCATTGCCGCCAGAAGGAAGGAGCGAAAACGGCCGCGCTCGCGGTTGACGTCGGCCAGCCAGTGTTTCTGCAGTAATCGCGCAAAGAATTCCTGGGTCAAATCCTGCGCATCGTGCGGGTTGTGTCCCCGGCGGCGGACAAAGGCGTAGAGCGGATACCAGTAGGTCTGGCAAAGGCGATCCAAGGCGTCACGCGCCTGCGTGGTTCCCTGGTGGCCGGCCTGCAGCACCTCCGTCCAGCAGGTCGTGACAAACACATCATCGGCGTGGCTGGACGAACTGGCGGGCCTGGGATTTGACATATCAGGTGGACGCAAAGCTAACCACCGCGCGAAAACGGTGCGAGATTCAATTCCCGGACGGGACACACGGAGTGAGTGTCATTGCGAGGCAGGGCGCGTAGCATCCGACGACGTGGATGTCAGAGTTCACCCTCTTGGATGAAACTTCCGGTGCACCTCACGCAACCGGCTGCTGGCGACGTGCGTGTAAATTTCCGTGGTGCTGATGCTGGCATGGCCGAGAAGCTCCTGGATGATGCGCAGATCGGCTCCGTGCTCCAGCAGGTGCGTGGCAAAGCTGTGCCGCAGCATGTGCGGGGTGATGTTCTTGTCGATGCCCGCCAGCTTCACGCGCCGCTTGATGCGCAGCCACATGGTCACATGCGCAAACGGACTTCCACGATTGGTCAGGAATACGTTCGCGGGCGATTTGGGACTCACCAGTTTCGGTCGGGCCGATTGCAGGTAGCGTTCGATGGCATCAATGGCCTTGCGACCGACCGGCACGACGCGTTCCTTGTTGCCCTTGCCGATCACCGTGATGAACCCCGCATCCAGATGGAGCTGTTCCAATCGCAGATTGCGCAGTTCGGCCAGGCGCAATCCGCTCGCATAGGCCAGCTCCAGCACCGCCTGGTCGCACACATCGCCCGGCGTCTCCACCGGCAGCGGCGTGAGCAGGCGGTCCACTTCATCGGCGGACAGCGCCTTGGGAAGACGTTTCCAGCGGCGTGGCAGTGAAAGGTTCTCGGCCACATTCAACGGCAGATGTTTCTCGCGCTCGGCAAACTTGTAGAAGGCGCGCAGCGCGGCGATCTCCAGATACACGGTGCTTGAGCTGAGCTTCGCTTCGGAATCCTCGGGGGCATCCGCCGGGCGACGCTCACGTTCGCTGGAAAGGAACGCCATGAGATGTTCCAGCGTGACATCCTTCCAGGTGGCGATGCGGCACTCTTCCGCCCATGTGACGAACTTGCCGAGCAACAGGGCATAGGTCTTCTCGGTCTGTTCCGACTGGCCGCGTTCATGGCGCAGATGAAACAGAAAATCTTCAACCAGGCTGTGCAGGGCTGACATGGGAAATGGATCGGACGGACTGATGATTCGGCCCAGTCCAGCGCAGCAACAAGCGCAAAGACGGCAGAATCGGACTTGTCCGAATCCCATGGCTGTGATGCCCTGTGCCGATTGTGAACCCATCTTTTCGCATGCACCGCTTTCATCCCTTCGCTCTGCTGCTCACTGTTCTCGTGGTCCTGCCCCCTGCCTTGGCTGCGCAGGAGGATGTGCCGGCAGGGCATTCCATGCACGGGGACGCCTTCAACGAGGGTCCGCGTCAGGCGGCGCATTTGATGGGTGGCACCGGGCGGGTTCATTTTCCCATCACCACGGCGTCGCGTGAGGCGCAGCGGTTTTTCGATCAGGGCATCGGCCAGCTTCATGGTTTCTGGTATTTCGAGGCGGAACGTTCTTTCCGGCAGGTGGCGGCGCTGGAACCGCAATGCGCCATGGCCTACTGGGGCATGGCGATGGCAAACAACAACAACGCCAAACGCGCGCGGGGTTTCATCGAGAAGGCTGTCGAACTCAAGGCCGGTGTCAGCGCGCGGGAACAACAATGGATCGATGCGTTGGCGGCCTTCCGCAAGGACGACAAACGGTCGGACAAGGACCGCCGCACGGAATACCTCGCCGCACTGCAAAAGATCAGCGAGGGCCACCCGGATGACATCGAGGCAAAGGCCTTCTGGGGACACATGCAATGGGAGAGCAGCAGCAAGGGCGTTCCCATCAAGGACAAGAAGGCGTTGAACAAGCTGCTGAACGACGTGCTGGCCGTCGAGCCGCTGCATCCGGTGCATCATTACCGCATCCATCTCTGGGACGATGGCAGCGCAACCAATGCGCTCAATTCAGCCGCGCTGAACGGTGCCGCCGCACCGGCCTGCGCCCACATGTGGCACATGAGCGGCCACACCTACTCCAAGCTGAACCGCTATTCAGACGCGGCGTGGCAGCAGGAGGCCAGTGCACGGACGGATCACGCCTACATGATGGAAAACCGCGTGATGCCGGACCAGATCCACAATTTTGCCCACAACAACGAGTGGCTCATCCGCAACCTGAACCGCATTGGTGCAGTGGACCGCGCCATTGATCTCGCCAAGAACATGAGCGAGCTGCCGCGGCATCCCGCCTACAACACGCTGGGCAAGGGCAGCGCGAACTACGGTTACCAACGCCTGCTGGAAACGCTCGTGCGTTACGAGCAGTGGGAGGAACTGGTTGCCCTCGGCAGCACAGTATATCTCGAACCCGTGGAGGACACCGCGCACGCCATCCGCCGGGCACGCGCACTGGGTGCCGCCCATTTCAATCTCGGACAGGACGCAGCGGCGCGGGATCAGATCGCCACACTCAATCGTTTGAAGGATAAGATCACGAAGGAGGAGGAAGCCAAAAAAGCCAAAGCGAAGGCAGATGCTGAAAAGAACGGGAAGACCGATGCCAAAACCGACAGCAAGGCCAAGGGAAAATCCAGTGGCTCCGATCCCCTGGCACCGGTCAACAATGCACTGGCAGAGCTGGAAGGTTGGAGCGCGTTGCGCAGTGGGGACACAAAGAAGGCGCGGGAATGGTTTTCCAAGTCCAAGGATCTGCCCAAGGAACGCATGGCGCAGATCGAGCAGCAACTGGGCGACGGCAAGAAGGCCGTTCAGCTTGCGAAGGAGGCCATGGACAAGGCGCCCGGCCAGATTCAGCCGGCGGCCAGCTACGTCGATCTCGCCTATCGCAACGGAAGTTACGAACAGGCGTTTCTCGCATTCTTCAAGGTGCGTGACATGGCCGCCGAGGCGGATTTGAGCGCGCCTGTGTTCAAACGGCTGGCACCTGTGGCGAAGGATCTGGATTTCGCACGTGACTGGCGTCCGAAGCTGCAACGCGCCGCGGATTTTGGGAAACGTCCGTCGCTGGAGAAACTGGGACCGTTCCGTTGGCAGCCCTCACCGGCGGGAGCGTGGTCGCTGCCCGATGCCGACAACCGGAAGATTTCCCTGCGCCAGTATCGGGGCCGCCCCGTGGTGGTGATCTTCTTCCTGGGCAACGGCTGCGCCCATTGCATCCAGCAGCTTCATGCCTTTGCGCCCGTGGTGAAGGACTTTCAGCAGGCGGGCATCGAGATCGTCGCCGTCAGCACGGACTCGATCGAGGGCGTGCGCGAGTCATTTGCCGACACCGAAGTGAAGCAGAAATATCCCTTCCCGATCGTGAGCGATCACAAGCTCAAGGTGTTCAAGGAATACCGGTGCTACGATGACTTCGAGAAGATGCCCCTGCACGGGACGTTCCTGATCGATGACAACGGCCTTGTGCGCTGGCAGGACATCAGCTACCAGCCCTTCATGGAGACGAAGTTCCTGCTCGAAGAGGCCCGCCGCCTGCTGGGCCAGACAAAGAAACCGCTCCTCGCCGGCGGTGAGGAATAAGTCCGTTCAACCGTCTTTGGGGACCGGCCTGCGGGATCGCAGTTGGGAAACGTATTTGGGCAGCATGCCTGCGGCCAGCGCGAGGATCAGCAATGCACCGGTGAGCACGCCTGAAAGCTCGCCCGCCATGCTCATGGTGGCAGGCACACGCGTGAGGCCGTTGCTGAGAATGGCCACGGCGGCGACGCCCAGCAGCGTGCCGTGCACGGACCCCGTTCCGCCAAAGATGCTCGTGCCGCCCAGCACCACAGCCGTGATGGCGAGCAGCTCATAGCCCAGCCCTGCATCGGCCTTGGCCGTGCCCAGACGCGCGGTGTAGGTGAGCGCCGCCAGGCCGACCATCATGCCGGCCAGCACATAAGCCATGGCCACGCGGCGTTCCACCGGCAGTCCGGCGTAGCGCGCTCCTTCCGGCGCAAAGCCAATCGCGCGCACGCTCCGGCCAAAGGTGGTTTGATGCACCAGCAGCCAGATGCCCATAGCGCACCCCATCAGTATCCAGGCCTGTGTGGGCACACCCGCGATTTCGCCCGTGCCAAGTGACAGAAATGTTTCCGGGAAATTGGTGAAGGCGTCCGTGCCCTGCGTGATGGCCTCGGCAAGGCCGCGGAACAGGGAGAATGTTCCCAGCGTGACGATCAACGGCGGCAGCCGGAGCCGCGTGATGAGGAATGCATTGAAGCCGCCGCACAGTCCGCCGATGGCGACGGTGCACGTGCCCGCCAGCCAGGGCGGCAGACCGGCGTCGCGCCACAACTTGCCAAACAGCACGGCGCACAGCCCAAGCATCGAACCTACTGAGAGATCAATGCCGCCGGTGAGGATGATGGGCGTCATGACCAGCGCCAGCAGGCCGATCTCCACCGAGTGGCGCACGATGTTGGCGACATTGTCCCCGACCAGAAACCGGCGCCCGGCGGCGTTGAAATAGAACACCTCGACGACAATCAGCAGCAGCAGGATCGTCTCATGCCGGAACAAGAACTTCTTCCATCCGTGTCCATCTGTGTTCATCCGTGTCCGCCCTCCTTCCCTGAACGCACGCCATCGGCGACGACTGCCAGCAGGATGATCCCGCCCTGGATGGCCTTTTCCCAATAGGGTTTCACGCCTGCATACGTCAGCGCTGGTCCGATGCACACCAGCAGGAGCAGTCCGAAGACCAACGGATGCAGGACGATCATCGAACCGCCCATCGTTGCGACACCCTTGCCACCCTTGAAGCGGCGCGTCGCTGGGTACATGTGTCCGAGCACGGCGGCACCCACCAGTGCGTATGCGCCGGG
>CAYQCZ010000315.1:0-5296 GCA_964415955.1 uncultured Verrucomicrobiota bacterium
GCCAACAGTGGATGGCCCGCTGGCCGCGGCTGTTTGGCGCCAGCGCGTCGGGCGCACGCGGGGTGCTGTCCACGATCGCCGGCTCGATGATGACCGTGGTGGGCGTCACGTTTTCGATGGTGTTGGTGACGCTGGCGCTGGCTTCCAGCCAATACACTTCGCGCATCCTGCGAAACTTCATGCGCGACCGCGTCACGCAGGTCGTGCTCGGCGTCTTTGCCGGCATTTTCACTTATTGTTTGATCGTATTGCGCACGATTCGCGACGGGGACTCGGCAGGATTTATTCCGAGCCTGGCCGTTACTTTTGGCGTCGTGTTGGCGATCAGCGGCATCGGCGCGCTCATATTCTTCATTCATCACATCGCGTCCTCAATCCAAGCCTCGAGCATCATCGCTTCGGTGGCTGATGAAACCATGGCGACCATTGACCAGCTCTTCCCGGAGAACTTTGGACAATCGCCGGAGGACGACCGTAAGGATCAATCCACGCTCCCGCTACCCGAACGGAACTGGCAGGCCATCCCGGCCCGTGAAAGTGGCTACCTCCAAAGGGTGGAAAGCGCCACGCTCCTGCGCCTGGCGCGGGAGCATCACACCGTCGTGCGAATGGAGCGCGGCATCGGCGAGTTTGTGGTTCAAGACACCACGCTGCTCTGGCTGGCGCTGGAGGCTCCACCGGAACCGGATCTCATCGCCGCGTTGCAGTCGGCCTACAGCATCCACCGCCATCGCACGGTGGAACAGGATGCCGCCTTTGGCATCCGTCAACTGGTGGACATGGCATTGCGCGCCCTCTCGCCCGGGATCAATGACACCACGACGGCGGTGATGTGTGTCGACTATCTGACGGCAATTCTGGCGCGGCTGGCCGTCCGCACCATCCCTTCCTCGCACCGCTACGAGGAAGGGGAACTGCGGGTGATCACCATCGGGCCGACGTTTGCCGGTCTGGCAGCTGAATCGTTCGATCAGATTCGCGCCAGCGCCAAAGGCAACGTTGCCATCATGTTTCGGCTGCTGGACGCGATTGAAATCATCTCCGGCCTGAGCGCCAACACGGGCCGGCGACGTGCGTTGCGTGAACAAGTGGAATGCCTCGCCGAATTGGCCACCCGCACCATCGCGTCACCACATGACCGGGTACGGTTCGAGAGCCGGCTGGCGCGCACGCGTTCCGCACTCGGAACGGAGCCAGTTCGATCCACCCAAGAACAATCAACAAAGGTTCAACAATGAAAATCAATTCCCATGACTTTCGGGTGCCAGCCGGGGAAAAAGTGACATAGCCTGACAAGTCTCACTCAAGGATGATTTCCACGCATGCGCTGCCCTCGTATGGATTTCCGTGAAGATTCCAGCTGTTCTCCGCTTCCAGTGAAACCTCCAGTAAATCGGCTCGCGAGAGTGGTCCCCGAGTACTGGCAGCGTACTGATTGACTTGTCTCAAAACCCCTGTAAAAAAAGGGTGTTCTTTGCAACAATTCACCCCTGTAACCGGGCGAAATCCGGACGATTCCGACCCTCGCCTCCAACTGCTCCCCACGTACACCGCCAGAACTCGCCCAGTACTCACCCACTACTCGATTGACAAAACAGGTGAGCCTTTGAGCCGGGCCACGGCGGACTGAGGCCGAGGCAAATGCCTTATGGGTGGGTGACGGTTTGCGCTTTCATGTCTTCACATCCAAAGCGGCAGGTTTCGGCAGAACGTTTCAGGCACATCCCATTTCAGCAAATGTCGGTTGTGTGCCTGTGCCATCCGTCAAACTGTCGTCTTGGAATACTGCCCGGACCCAAAGCGGCATTGGACGTGTCCATTGAATCCGCTTGCATGATTATACAACTTATTTGTATATATGCGCAGTGACCAAACCGGCCGAAAGTGCTTACGATGCGCTCTTTGAGATCGCCGAAGGGCAGCAGGGCTACTTCACCGCCAAGCAGGCGGCCGAAGTCGGCTACCGGCTCGGCAGCCAGGCGTATCACGTCAAAGCTGGAAACTGGGTGCGTGCCGAGCGGGGCATCTACCGGCTGGCGCATTTTCCACAGTCGGACGAGGAACAACTGGTCATCTACGCGCTGTGGTCGCGCAATCGGGCGGGCGAACCGGAAGGCGCTTATTCGCACCAGACCGCGCTCCGCATCCACGAACTCTCGGATGTGAATCCGGCCAGGCTCCACATGACCGTCCCTCACTCGTTTCGGCGGAGCGCAAGGATTCCGACCATCCTGGTGCTTCATCGCGCAGATCTCGATAAGAAGGATGTGGAATGGCGCCGGGGATTCGCGGTGACCCGCCCGCTCCGTTCCATTGCCGATCTGGCGGTGGCGGAATCCGTCTCACGCGACACCATTGAGCAAGCACTCGGTGAAGGGCGCCAGCGTGGATTGATCACCGTGCGGGAAACGATGGAACTACGTCGCCGCAGGAGCATTCCTGAATGGTTCGGCGCCCTGCTCAAAACGCACGAGCGATGAAACGATACGCTTCCGCGACCGCCTTTCGAGTCGCCTTGGAAACGCGGCTGAAGAAACTGGCCCAGGCGGAGAGTGTGGATCTCCAGCGCCTGCGCCGTCAGGTGGCGTTTGACCGCTTGTTGTGCCGCCTGTTTGCCGGGACGGATGTGCCGTGGTTGCTCAAGGGTGGCTACGCAATGGAGTTGCGACTGAAAACCGCCCGGACCACCCGCGACATTGATCTGGCCATGCGATGGCTGCCGATCGCGCCAGCGGGTTGGAATGAGAATGCACCGGTCGTTTTGGAGAGGCTGAGGGAAGCGGGAAGTCTGGACCTGGATGATCAATTCACCTTCGTCTTCGGTGCCGCCACTCAAGACCTGGACGCCGCACCGTACGGTGGTGCCCGGTTTCCGGTGGATGCCCGGCTGGCCGGACGCACCTTCGTGAAGTTTCATCTGGACGTGAGTTCCGGCGATGTCTTGCGGGAGCCCTACGAAGCGCTTACGAGCCGGGACTGGCTTGAATTTGCAGGCATTGATGCCGGGACTTTTCCGGCGGTTTCACCAGAGGAACAGTTTGCCGAGAAACTTCACGCCTACACCCTTCCACGCAACGACCGGGAAAACTCCCGTGTCAAAGATCTGGTGGACTTGGTCCTTCTGATCGAGCGAACAACGCTGGATGCCACCCGGCTGCCACGGGCGATTCGCGAAACATTCCAGCGCCGAAACACACATCCCGTTCCCATCGCATTGGCCCCGCCGCCGGCCTCGTGGTCAGGGCCCTTTTCGGAAATGGCGGCCGAATGCGGTTTCGAGCCGGACATGGGAAAGCATTTCACCGTGGTCGCGAACTTCCTCACCGGGCTGAACTTGTGACAGATTCCGTGGGCAGGCATGAATTCGCATGATCAGGACGACCCAAGACTCACGGAGGCGATGGCGGAATGCGAAAGATTGCGGGAGGAGAACCGGCGGTTGCGCGATCAATTGGGAATCCCCGGTGTTGAAACCGCCACAGTGCTCCATTCTTCACCCGACTGCCATGGCGCGATCACGTCCAAATCGGCGGCCGACGAAAAGATAGGACTCTTTCGCGGGTTGTTTCGTGGACGCGATGACGTGTATGCAGTCCGTTGGGAAGGACGGAATGGGAAGACAGGCTACTCGCCGGCCTGCCGAAGGAGTTGGAGCGGTCCGGCTCGCCGTCTCGACGAAGGGCCGAAAGAGTACCTCCCGTTGACTGACGAGGTGATCCGCGATCACCTGACTGGCAAGCTGACTGTTGGCGTTTACCCGTTGTTGACCGATGAAACGTGCTGGTTCCTCGCCGCAGACTTCGACAAAGCCACATGGCAGGACGATGTACGCGAATTCCTTCAAACTTGCGTTGATTGGAAGATCCCCACCGCTCTTGAAAGATCGCGCTCCGGCCGAGGCGGCCATGTGTGGATATTCTTTGAAACTCCCATTCCCGCCAGCCTGGCCCGGAAGCTCGGTGCGGCCCTCCTGACTCGCACGATGGAGCGAAGACACCAACTCGGTTTGGATTCTTACGATCGATTCTTCCCAAGCCAGGACACCATGCCCAAAGGTGGATTTGGCAATCTCATTGCGATGCCTCTGCAACGCGTTCCTCGAGGGCACGGGAACAGCGTGTTTCTTGATGCCACCTTCACTCCACATCCAGACCAGTGGGCATTTCTGTCCGGCATTCAGCGGATGTCCTTCGCCGACGTCGAATCTGTGGTTCGCACAGCAGAAAGCGACGGAGACATCATCGGAGTCAGACGGAGCAACCCGGACGACGAGTTGGTGGATAACCCATGGATTCTGCCTCCGTCCAGGCGGAGGAAGGAAGATGTCATCCCCGGCCCACTGCCACCGGCCATCCGCATCGTTCGCAGCAACATGCTCTATATTCCAAAGGACCAACTGCCGTCTGCCATGCTGAATCGCCTGCACCGTCTGGCTGCCTTCCAGAATCCGGAGTTCTACCGGGCGCAGGCCATGAGACTTTCTACGTTTGGTAAGCCACGCGTCATCCGATGTGCAGAGGAATTCTCCAGGCACGTCGCCCTGCCACGGGGGTGTCTGGACGAGTTGGCTGCACTGTTGAAATCGTACGGTGTTGCCATCGAATTCGACGAGCAAAGGTTTGCCGGCCTGCCCATCGACGTTGCTTTTCACGGCCAACTTCGCGCCGATCAATCGGCCGCAGCCGAGGCCATGCTTGCTCATGATGAGGGCATCCTTTGCGCCACAACTGCCTTCGGGAAGACGGTTGTGGCCGCATGGCTGATTGCTGCACGGAAGGTCAATACGCTGGTGCTCGTCCACCGCCGTCAACTCCTTGATCAGTGGCGGGAGCGGCTTGCAACATTCCTGAACATCCCGCCCAAAGCGATCGGTCAGATTGGCGGTGGGCGGCGCCGTCCAGGTGGAATTGTGGATGTGGCCCTCCTTCAGAGCCTGAACCGCAAACACGTCGTCGATGATGTGGTCGCCAATTACGGCCATGTCATTGTGGACGAGTGTCACCACCTTTCAGCCGTGAGTTTCGAGCAGGTGTTACGGCAGGTGAAGGCGCGACACGTCATCGGCCTGACCGCCACGCCCCAGCGCAAGGATGGACATCACCCGATCATTGTCATGCAATGCGGGCCGATCCGGCACCGAGTGAATGTCAAGGAGCAGGCCCTTGGGCGACCATTTCGTCACCTCGTCATACCCCGACCGACCAACTTTCGACTGCCACCTGCAGCCAAGAAAATTGAAATGCACGAGCTTTACGCCGCACTGGCCTGCGATCGGGCGCGCACCGAACTCATCCGC
>CAYQCZ010000315.1:5306-5611 GCA_964415955.1 uncultured Verrucomicrobiota bacterium
GTTCCCCCTTGCTTCTGGTGGAGCGCACCAGTCAGGTGGACGACTTCGCCTCCCGATTGGCCGGCATGGTGAAACACATCGTCGTATTGAGAGGCGGAATGGGTGCCAGGCAACGGCGTGCCGTTGCTGAGCGACTTGCAGCGACTCCCGAGGGAGAAGAACGCGTTTTGCTGGCGACGGGACGGTACATTGGCGAAGGATTCGACGACGCTCGCCTCGACACGCTTTTCCTCGCCTCACCGATTTCATGGCGGGGCACGCTCCAACAGTACGTCGGTCGCCTCCACCGCCTTCACAGCAACAAA
>CAYQCZ010000316.1:0-5599 GCA_964415955.1 uncultured Verrucomicrobiota bacterium
GACGAGCCCTACATGCTGGCCTCGAATCTCAAGGACGTGGTCGTGCTGGTGGACAAGGACCGCGTGAAGGCCGGGCGGTTTGCGGTTGAAAAATTCGGCTGCGACACGCTGCTGCTGGACGATGGTTTCCAGTATTGGAAGATCGCAGGTAGAAGGCGCGACATCGTGCTGGTGGACTGCCAGCAGCCGTTCGGCAATGAATTCATGCTGCCGCGCGGCACGTTGCGCGAACCCCCGTCCCACCTGGCCCGGGCCAGCTACATCTTCCTGACCAAGAGCGACGGCAACACCGCCAGACTGCGCGAACGCATCAGCCGCCACAACCGCACGGCCCCCGTCATCGAGTGCGTGCATCACCCGCTTTACTTCGAGGACGTGTTCAATGGCGACCGGTTCACGCTGGACTACCTCAAGGGCAGGAAGGTCGCATCGCTGAGCGGCATTGCCCAGCCGGAGAGCTTCGAGCAAAGCCTCGTCGCGCAGGGCGCGGATCTGGTTTATGCGAAGCGCTACGCAGACCACCACCGGTTCACCCAGCAGGAAATTCTGAACGCCATCAACCGCGCCAAGAAACGCCAGGCGGATGTGATCATCACCACACAGAAGGATGCCGTGCGGTTCCCAAAGATCGACCGGCGCGACCTGCCCTTCCTGTTCATGCGCGTGGAGATCAAGATTCTCTCCGGTGCCAAGGATTTCCAGGACTGCGTGCGGCAGATCTGCTTCAAGTGACGCACCATGGACACCCTGATCTACTGGCTGGCCCGTGCAGTGATCGCCGCGTTGCAGGCGCTGCCGCTGCGATGGGTGGCGCGCATCGGACGCGCATTGGGGGCCGTGGCTCATGCACTGGACAAACGCCACCGGTGCGTCGCCATCGAGAACCTCACGCGTTGCTTCGGAAAAGAAATGAGCCGCGGGGACATCCAGTGCATTGCGAAGGAAAATTTCCGGCGCATCGGCGAGAATTTCGCCAGTGCGGTCAAGACCGCCGCCATGACACCGGATGAGCTGAGACGCCACTTTGAATTCGTGGGTGCCGAGAAGATTCTTCCCCATGATCCGTCCAATCCCCCGCAGAGCCGCATTGTCGCCATCGGCCACTTCGGCAACTTTGAGTTGTATGCGCGCTTTGGACAATTCGTGCCATTTTTCCGTTGCGCCACCACCTACCGGGGGCTGCGGCAGCCATCGCTCAACAAACTCATGCAATCCATGCGCGAGAAGTCCGGCTGCCTGTTCTTCGAGCGGCGCACGGATGCCGCCGCGCTCAAGGCGTCGATGTCCGACACGGGATTGTTGCTGGGTCTGCTGGCCGACCAGCACGCGGGGGATCGCGGGCTGCCACTGCCGTTGTTTGGGCATGAATGCTCCACAAGCGCGGCTCCGGCGGTGTTCGCCCTGCGCTACAACTGCCCCCTCCACACGGCGATCTGCTATCGCGTGGCACTGGCGAAGTGGTGCATCGAAGTGGGTCCGGAAATTGCCACCATTGAGAACGGACAACCTCGCGACGTGCAGGCGATCATGGCTGATGTGAACCGTGCCTTTGAATCCGCCATCAGGCGTGATCCTGCGAACTGGTTCTGGGTGCATAAACGCTGGAAACCGGGCAAACACAGGCAGGCCGCATCATGAACACGCCCATCCAGCCTGATCCAGCACCCCGGCGCATCGTGGTGCGCGGTGTGAACTGGCTGGGCGACGCCGTCATGACCACGCCGGCGTTGCAGCGGCTGCGCGAACGCCTTCCGGACGCCCGCATCACCCTTCTCACACCGCACAAACTGGCGGATCTCTGGCCCGGCCATCCCGCAATCGATGAAGTGATTGCCATTCAGCCCGATGATGGCGCGATGAAAACGGGCGCACTCTTGCGCGGGCATGCGTTTGACCTCGGCATCGCACTGCCGAACTCCACCCGGTCCGCACTGGAATTATGGCTGGGTGGCGTCACACGGCGTGTGGGCTATGCCGGTGGCGGCCGATCCCTGATGCTCACTCATGCAGTGCCCCGCAGGACCGACATCGCCAGCATGCGAAAACGGACGGAGGCAGAGGTCAAACATCTGACCGGAAGTGGCGCGGCCACGCCTCCGGAATCCTATCCCGCATCCTCCCACCACGTGCATCATTACCTGCATTTGATGGCCGCGCTGGGCTGTGATGCGCAACCAGTCGCACCACACATTGCCGTTACTGATGCAGAATTGAAGTCGATGCACCAGCGATTGGGCATGCTGGAACTGGGTGGGGCGAAGGTTCCACTTTTCGGGCTCAATCCCGGCGCGGAATATGGACCTGCCAAGCGCTGGCCTGCCGACCGTTTCGTGGGCGCTGCGATCGAACTTCACAGGCGCACACAATGCCGCTGGGTGGTGTTCGGCGGCAGGGCGGACACGGAGCTTGCCTCGGACATCTGCTCGCGTCTCCAGCACGCCATCCGCAGACACCAATCCAGCGTCGGCGAAACCACCATGACCACCGTCATCAACCTGGCCGGACGGACCACGCTGCGGGAGCTGTGCGCCGCGCTGAAGGCCTGCGATGCCGTGCTGACCAATGACACCGGCCCCATGCACGTGGCCGCCGCAGTGGGAACACCGGTCGTGGTTCCCTTCGGCAGCACCTCGCCGGAGCTCACCGGTCCCGGCCTTCCCGGCGACAATCAACACCGCTTTCTCAAATCGGACGCACCTTGCGCGCCATGTTTCCTGAGGGAATGTCCCATCGACTTCCGATGCATGAATGGACTTTCCGAGGAGCGGGTGGTGGATGCCATGATGGATATCGGCAGGGACCGCTGGCATCGGGAGCAACCCCATGACGGCTGAAATCCTCCCCACACACACGGCGGCGTTGTTCGACACGGCAGTGCATCGCGCCGCCGAAGCACTGCGTCGTGGCGAAGTGGTGGCATTGCCGACCGAGACTGTTTATGGGCTGGCCGCCAATGCCCTTGATGCGCGCGCCGTGCAGCGCATTTACGAGATCAAAGGACGCCCATCGCACAATCCCATCATTGTCCATGTGAGCGACCATGCCATGGCGGCCCGTTGCGTCCGTGAATGGCCGCCTCTGGCGCCAAAGCTGGCGGATGCCTTCTGGCCGGGGCCGCTGACCCTGGTGCTGCCGCGTTCGCAATTGATACCGGATATTGTGACGGCTGGCGGTGACACGGTGGGCGTGCGCTGGCCCGGACATCCCTTCATGCAGGCGGTCATCCGCAAGTGCGGCTTTCCACTGGCGGCGCCCAGCGCGAATCTCTCCAATCAAGTTTCCCCAACCAACGCCGAGCATGTCGCCCGGCAGCTCGGTGGCAGGCTGGGTCTCATCATCGATGGCGGCCAGTCGCAGGTGGGCATCGAATCCACCGTGCTGGATGTGACATGCGATCCGCCCAAGGTGCTGCGTCCGGGAATGATTCACGACGTTTCACTGCTCGCCGTTACGGGCCGGTTGGATCATGGCACCGGGGCGAGCCATGAAATCCTTCGCAGTCCCGGCATGCTGCGGAAGCATTACTCGCCAAAGGCCAGGCTGGTCGTGCTGGCATGGACCGATGAATCCGGCCTGCAGGAGCAGTTGCATGATGCGGGTGTTGCATCTGCCGCGACGCATGTGATTGCGCACACGCACATCCCCCTGTCGGGAGAGTTCGGCCGGGTCAGCGTCATTCCGCACGACGCGGAGGCGTTTGCGAGGGCGCTTTATGCCGAGCTGCACGCGTGTGATGAGGCGGGCGCGGAGGTCATAGCAGTCGAGGAACCGCCCGGCACACCCGAGTGGCGGGGCATCCATGACCGCCTGCTTCGCGCCGCTGCGCAATCCCCGTCGTGAAGCACGGCTGAACAACGGTCAACCGCTGCGCGTCGGACTTGTCATCACCAGATTCACTGCCTAGTGTTCATCCTCATCGCTCAACCTGTTGCCGTCATGAAACTGACCTTCACCCACACGCTCTCCCTCTTTCTCGCATCCGCAGCCTTCATTCACGCGGCGGACTGGCCGCAATGGCGCGGTCCCGACTTCAATGGCTCATCGCCCGAGAAGAATCTGCCTGCGACATGGTCCAAGACTGACAACGTCGCCTGGGCCACGCCGCTCACCGGCCTCAGCGCGGGCACGCCGGTCATCTTCGGCGACCGCGTTTTCGTGTCCTCCACCGACTCCCAGACGAAGGCCCAGCTCGCCGTTTGTGTGGATCGCAAGACCGGCAAGGTGCTGTGGCAGAAAACCGTCGGCGTGGAGTTCCGCTCGGACCGCATGAGCAACTCCTCGTCACCATCGCCCGTGACGGACGGCAAGACGGTCTTTTTCTTTTACGGTCGCGGCGATCTTGTGGCCTTTGACATGCAGGGCAAGGAATTGTGGTCGCGCAACATCGAGAAGGATTACGGTGACTTTGCCTTTCAATGGATGTTTTCCTCCACCCCGCTGCTCTACGAGGGAAAGCTCTATCTCCAGGTGCTCCAGCGCGACGTGCCCGTGAATGGCCGCGGCGGAAAACCCAGCGGCATCGAATCCTTCCTGCTGGCGATGGACCCAGCCACCGGAAAGACACTGTGGAAACATGTGCGCGACAACGAGGCTGTTGCCGAATCGAAGGAATCCTTTGCCACGCCGCTGCCACTCGTCGTCAACGGACGCAAGGAGCTGGTGATCATCGGCGGCGACTGCATCACCGGCCACGATCCGGCGACTGGCAAGGAGTTCTGGCGTTGGGGCACGTGGAACACGCAGAAGATCGGTCACTGGCGTCTCGTGCCATCCCCGGTGGCCGGCGACGGCATCATCCTGGTGTGCGCGCCCAAGAAGGAGCCGATCTATGCCGTGAAGGCCGGAGGCAAGGTCAACCTGGGTGATGCCGGAGTGGCATGGGTCAGCCAGGAACGTTTCATCTCCAGCGACGTGCCCACGCCCGCCTTCAGCGACGGGGATTTCTTCATCCTGGGCGATGGCACGCGCACGATGTCACGCGTGGAGCCAAAAACCGGCAAGGTGAAATGGTCCACGGAAGTGCCCGGACGTTCCAAATACGAGGCCTCGCCCACCGTAGCGGACGGCAAGGTCTATGTGATGAATTTCGCAGGCGAAGTCACGGTGGTCTCGGCTGACGACGGCAAGATTATCGCCACCATTCCGATGGGCGAACCGGGCGACAACTACACGCGCTCCACCATCGTGCCCGCCTACGGCCAGCTCTTCATCCGCACGAACAGCAAGCTCTACTGCATCGGTGCGGCCCGCCCCGTGGCCAGCCGCTGATTCCCCGGACGCCAGCGCCAGTTCTCTCTGGACTGGCGTTGCATTGCCGCCAAAAGTCCCCGGCCATGAGCTGGTTCTACCGCCATTGCCTGCGACCGGTCCTGTTTTCCTTCGACTCGGAGGAAATCCACGATCACACGATGTCCCTGCTCGGGCGCGCCAGCACCAGCAGCACGATTTGCGAGGGGTTGCACAGCCTTTATGGCGCACCGGAACTGCCCGTGGAATTATTCGGCCTGCGCTTTCCCAATCCAGTCGGACTGGCCGCAGGCATGGACAAACAGGCCGCCGCAGTGCCCGTCTGGGAGGCCCTGGGCTTCGGACATGTCGA
>CAYQCZ010000317.1:0-5598 GCA_964415955.1 uncultured Verrucomicrobiota bacterium
CCGGATGCCACCCTTTACTGGCTGGCCAAGATGATTCATGCCGGGGAGGATCCGCGGTTCATCACGCGTCGGATATTGATCCACGCAGCCGAGGACGTTGGCCTGGCGGATCCAATGGCCCTGGTTCTGGCGGTTGCCGCGCATCAGGCTGCGGAGTTTGTCGGCTGGCCCGAGGCGCGCATCCCCATCGCCGAAGCTGCGCTCTACATCGCAACCGCCAACAAGAGCAACAGCGTGATCAAATCCATCGATGCCGCATTGGAAGACGTGAGAAGCGGACGCACACTGCCCGTCCCCAAACACCTGCGTGACGGTCATTACAAGGGGGCTGAGCGACTCGGCCACGGCAAGGGATATCTCTATGCCCACGATCATGAGGGACATTTCGTCCCGCAGGATTATCTGGGGGAGAGCCGGCGCTATTACGAACCGGGCGATCAGGGCGTCGAAAAAAAGATCAAGGAACGGGTTGAACGATGGCGGACGATGAGCATGGAAGCCCAAGCCAAGCCTCCACAGTCATGACGGATTCGACCACCGGCACCAAGACATCCTTGAGAAAGGCCATGCATCAGGTGCTTGCGGCCATGGGGCCGGCAGCCAGGGCGCAGGCATCGTCAGCCATCTGTGACGCCATCCAACGCTCGACGGCATGGAGCCATTCCCGGTCCGTGCTGCTGTTCTCGCCACTCCCCGACGAACCCGACATCTGGCCGCTGGCCACTGAAACCCTGGCCGCAGGAAAGCTGCTTGCACTGCCCCGCTTCAATGCCGGCCTCGGCGCCTACGAAGCCGCCATGGTGAGCAATCTTGATTCCGATTTGATCCAGGGCCGGTATGGCATCAGGGAACCAGCACCGGGACTTGCCGCAGTTCATTTGAACCAACTGGACTTGATCCTTGTGCCTGGGGTAGCGTTCGACGTCTGTGGTCATCGGCTGGGACGCGGCAGGGGCTACTATGACCGCATGTTGAAGCTTGTGCGATCCGCCCGCCTCGGCGTGGCTTTTGACTCCCAGGTGGTGGCAGACCTCCCTGTCGATCCACACGATGAAAGATTGAATGCAATTGTGACTCCGACGCGCTGGTTGACCGTCCGCGGTTGAAAGGCGCATTGAAATGACTTTTCTCGCTGAAATAGGCTCCCAGGAACTGATGGTTTTTGCGGCAGGCGCCGTTGCCGGCTGCATCCTGTGGCATTTCCTCGGCTCCAAACGCCAGCTGCAAACGCAGCAGGAAGTGGAGCGTCTGAGAGCATCCATCGAGAAGGAGTCCGCCGCCGTCCGCCGCGAAGCAAAGCTCGCCGCGCAGGAGGAGCTCCTCAAATCCCGCGAGGAACTGGAACGCAGTTTTTCCGACAGACGGCGCGAGCTCGACGCCACGGAACGCAGGCTTGCCGAACGGGAGGCATGGATCAACCGCCAGCTCGAACTGGCGGCTGAGGCGGAGCGCAAATCGAAGGCCACCGAGGCTGATCTTCAGCAGGGCATGGAAAAGCTCAACCAGGATCGCGTTGCCCTGGAGAAACTCGCGCAGGAACGACGTGACGAAATCGCCCGCATCGCCAGCATGTCCCTTGGCGAGGCCAAATCGGCCTTGCTGAAGGAAGTTGAGCAGGAGGCCATGCGCGACGCCAATGCCCTCGCCCGGCACATCCTTGATCAAACCAAGGCCGAGGCGGAGGAAAAGGCACGCCGGATCATCGCCACGGCGATCCAGCGTTACGCAAGCG
This sequence comes from uncultured Verrucomicrobiota bacterium, assembly GCA_964415955.1. Lineage (GTDB taxonomy): Bacteria > Verrucomicrobiota > Verrucomicrobiia > Limisphaerales > CAYQCZ01 > CAYQCZ01. The sequence continues at coordinate 1,733 of CAYQCZ010000317.1, forward strand.
AGCACACCTTTGAAACCACCACGGCCACCATCGCGCTTCCCGGTGATGAAATGAAAGGCCGCATCATCGGACGGGACGGCCGCAACATCCGCGCCTTCGAGGCCGCAACAGGAGTCACCGTGCTGATTGATGACACCCCGGGCGCGGTCGTCCTGTCAGGCTTTGATCCTGTCCGGCGCGAAGTGGCGCGTGAGACCATGGCGCGACTCATCCAGGACGGGCGTATTCATCCCACCCGCATCGAGGAGGTCGCCCAGAAAGTCGCGGCTGAAATGGATGAAACCATCCAAAAGGCCGGTGAGGAGGCCGTTTTCCGGGCAGGCCTGCCTCCCATGCATGCCGAGATCATCAAGATTCTTGGCAAGCTCCGCTTCCGGATGAGTTTCTCCCAAAACGTGCTCGATCATTCGGTGGAGGTCGCACATTTGATGGGTTTGATGGCCTCTGAACTGGGCATCGATGTGTCTTCAGCCAAACGTGCCGGTCTGCTGCATGACATCGGCAAGGCCATCAATCACGAGGTGGAGGGCTCTCATGCCATCATTGGCGCCGATTTCGTCCGTCGTCACGGCGAGTCGGAGGAAGTTGTCAATGGCGTGGCCTCCCATCACGGCGAGGTGGAGCACATTGGCCCGCTCGGAGTGCTGGTCAGCGCAGCGGACGCCATCAGTGCGGCCCGTCCTGGCGCCCGCTCGGAAAGCATGGCCACCTACATCAAACGGCTGGAAGACCTGGAGCGCATCGGCTCAAACTACAGGGGGGTGGAGAAATGCTACGCTGTCCAGGCCGGGCGCGAACTTCGGGTGTTTGTCAGGCCGGAGGAAATGACGGATGACGAAGCCGGTGCCCTGGCACGGAAATTGACGCGAAAGATCGAGGAGGAGCTTCAGTATCCCGGGCAAATCCGAGTCACAGTGATCAGGGAAACCCGCGTGGTCGAATACGCGAAATGATCCAGTTCTCCAGCGGGCCGTCCGGACTGGAAACTAGCGGCCTTCGTTGATGCCCATCGGCAGCCCGCCCTCCCATCCCTGACGCTGGGTCCATGGACGCTCGGAGCGGTTGTCCGGGTCGGCTGTGGCGCAGCCAGTGACAAGCACGAACGCCAAGGCAGCAAAGACCCCGGCCACAACTGCATTGAGGAGCTTGGTTTTCATAGCTTGTAATCGGCGAGAACGACATCGCCTTCCATGATTTCGGTTCCCTTCTGGCTCCATTCCTTCAGGACATTGCAGACGGAATGATCCGTGCCGGTTTCGGCAATACGCACTTTTCCGATCAATTTGCCTTCACGTGTGACGACCATTTCACCCTTGGGCATGGCCCCCTGACGCTCTCCGATGTCGAGCACGACAAACTGATACTTGGGATCGACGGCAGCGACCTTGCCAGCCAGCCCCTTGGGCAGCACCACGATGTTGGTGCCATACAGCGCTTCACGAAGCTTTATGTTCTGGCTGGTCAGTGTGTTGACCTTCAGAGAAAGCATCTTGTTCTCCTTGTCCAACGTGTCGCGCTCGGCAGTGGTCTTCTTGAGGTCGGCCTCGGTTTTTTTGATCTGGTCGGGCGTGCGGCCCAACTGCACGAACTCATCATGGTCGGATTTCCATCTGGCCAGTTCTGCTTTGACTTTGGAATGATCAGAACTTTCCTTCTGTAGGGCCTGCTGGGCTGCGTCCGCAGCCTGCTTGGTGGATGCCAGTTCCGTCTGGGTGGCCTGCAGCGATGCTTGAGTGGTTTGAAGTTCCCCCTTGGTCGTCTCCAACTGCGCCAGGGCATCCGCCTTGGCCTTGGCCTCCGCGTCACGGTCCTGACCGTTCTTGTCACGATCGGCTTCGGCCTTCTTCACACGGGGTTCCACCTTGGCAATCAGCAATGCAATGGTGGCCCCGCTGCAAGCAAGGGCGATGATGAGGAAGATTTTGACAACAATTCTCATGCTAGATGACGGCTTAGTTCGGGGTGAACTTAATCGCTGCCGGCGCGGGGTGTCAACGCCCGCCTGTCAACCATTTGCAGACGGGCGCACCACCGGATTGCCCACGGCGGAGCGGCTATTTCACACGGTAAAACTTGGTGACGTAGTCCTTGACCATGCGGTCCGTGCCGTATTTCACCACCAGGGTGGACATGGCGCGCCGGACCTTTTGGAGCCACTGACGCGGAAGTCCGGAGGCATCCCGGTTGTAAAAGGCCGGTATGACCTCCTCCGTCAGCACGCGGTCAAGGTTGGCGCTGTCACGCTTGTCCTGCTCCCGCACATCGGATGGGTGCGTATCATCACCGATGGAGAAACCATTGGTCCCATCGTAACCCTCACGCCACCAGCCATCCATGATGCTGAGGTTCAGACAGCCGTGGCAGCTGCACTTCATGCCGCTGGTGCCAGAGGCCTCCAGAGGACGGCGGGGATTGTTGAGCCAGACATCGCAGCCCGCCACCATCTGCCGGGCCACGTGGACATCGTAGTTCTCGATGAACACAAGATGGCCGTTCAGTTCACTGTATTTGCTCAGGTGAATGATCTTCTGGATGAACTTCTTGCCCTCATCATCGCGTGGATGGGCCTTGCCGGCGAAGATGAACTGGACCGGCTGCTGCTTGTTCTTGACCAGCTTCACGATGTTTTCGAAATGCTCGAAAATCAGCGGCGCGCGCTTGTAGGTGGCAAAACGGCGCGCAAAACCGATGGTCAGGGTGTCCGGGTTCAACAGCAGGTCATAGGTGATGAAATTCCTCTGGCTGAACCGCTCTGATTGCAGCAGCAGCCGCCGGCGGGAAAACTCGATCAACTCGCGGCGCAGTTTGTAGCGCAGCGCCCACAATTCCTCATCAGTCACAAAGTTGGCATCCTCCATGCGCGACCAGAACTCCTGATCGACCACGAGGTCGGCCAGTTCCTTCTTGGGCGCCCGAGTCCAGAATGCGGTCTCGGTGCCAGCCGGCTCGGTGGCACATCCCATCTCCACTTCGCTGAGCTTGCGTCTCCAGAAACGCCGCACTGTTCCCTTCATCCAGCCGGTGACATGGACGCCGTTGGTGATGTGCCCGATCGGCACGTCCTCGACCTTGCCGTTGGGATACATGCAATGCCACATCTCCCGGCTGACCTGACCGTGGAGGTCGCTGACGCCATTGGCCGCGCGTGAGGTCTTGAGCGCGAGCACGGTCATGCAGAATGGCTCGTTGTGATCGGCAGGATTCACGCGCCCGAGCGCCATCAGTTCGTCAAAGGATATCTTGAGGTTGTGCTGGAACTTGGAGGCCGCGTATTTCATCAAGTCCACACTGAACCGGACATGCCCTGCGGGCACGGGTGTGTGGGTCGTGAACAGGCATTCCTTCCGGGTGGCCTCCAGGGCGTCCTTGCAGGAGCTGCCTGAAGCGATTTTTTCGCGCATCAACTCAAGGGAAAGGAAGGCGGCATGGCCCTCGTTCATGTGGAACACGGAGGGCTGCGTGCCCAGACTGCGCAGCAGACACACGCCCCCCACACCGAGGAGAATCTCCTGCATGATGCGCGTGGTGCTGTCGCCACCATACACACGCTGCGTCAGATCGCGGTAATGCTGCTCGTTTTCAGGAAGATCGGCATCCAGCAGATAAACGGGGATGCGCCCCACATTGACGCGCCATGCGCGAAAGGCCACCTCGCCGGTGCCGATGCGCACCGTGTTGATGACGGGATCTCCCTGGGCGTTCAGCACCGGCTCCAAGGGCAGATTACGGGGATTCAGCAGGTGATAATACTCCGTCTGCCAGTTGTCCCCATTGATGGCCTGCTGGAAATAGCCTTCCCGGTAGAAGAGACTGATGCCGGCAAAACCAATGTCCAGGTCGCTGGCTGATTTGGCGTGGTCTCCGGC